>JBBRXI010000047.1:0-11263 GCA_038248575.1 Burkholderiales bacterium
CGGCCTTTGCCGAACAAAAAAGTGCGCTCGCCGGTCAACTCGCGGTGCTCTCCAGCGGGCGCAACGCAGCGCTCGTGACGCAGGGATTTCCCGCCGACCGCGCCGGCGTCGCCGCCTGGTGTGCCAGCCATCCGAAGCGAAAGAACGCCGCAGCGGTGTGGGCGAAAATTTTAATTCTCGCCGGCGAGGCGCGCGAACTGATTCGCCTGAGCGGCGAGTTGATCACGCTGCGCATGCAGTACAACAGCAACGCGCTCGACGCCTTGCGCGGCGCAAGCCGCTCGCTCGACCTTTACGGACCCGACGGGCAGACGACCGCGCCCGGCAATCGGCGCATCATCGACGCCGTGTAAGCGCGTCGACAGCGGGCTGCACGGCGCGGCGCCCGAGCAAGCCCGATCCGATCTAGCGCTCGACCGGCGCTGGCGCGTTCAGCTCGACTTCCCGCGCTTTTTCCGGTATCGCCGAGTCGATCAGAATCGTCACCCGACGATTGCGCGCGCGGCCGTCGGCGAGAACGTTGGGTTCAACCGGTCGCGTGTCGGCATAACCGATCGCCGTCAGTCGTTCGGCGGCGACGTTGGCGTCGGCAAAGAGGCGCAGAACCGTCGTCGCGCGCACCGCCGAGAGCTCCCAGTTGGATGGAAACTGTACGGTATTGATCGGCACATTGTCGGTATGACCCTCGATGGTGATCGGAAAGTCGGTCGGCGCCAGCACGTCGGCAATCGCCCGCATGGCCTTGACCAGCCCCGGCTGCAACAGCGCCTGGCCGGGCGAGAAAAGAATGCTGTCATTAATTTCGATGGTCACGCCCCGGGTCGTTTCTAAAACCCGTACCTTGCCCGCTGCGACGAGCGGTGCCATCACCTGCAGGATGTCCCTGGCGACGTTGCGCATCTTATCGCGCTGCCTCAATCTGGCCGCTTCCTGCGCCCTGGTCGCGACTATCGCGGCAACCGGGTTGCCGCTCGCGGACGACGCCGTGCCGCTGGCGATCGGCATGGGCGAGGCGCTCGTCTGCACGTTGCGAAAGGCGCTCGACATCGAATCGCTGAGGATCCGGTATTTACCTTCGTTGACCGTCGACAAGGCGTACATCACGACGAAGAAGGCGAACAGCAGGGTGATGAAATCGGCGTAGGAGACGAGCCAGCGCTCGTGGTTGTCGTGATCTTCCGAACGCCGGTGGCGGCTTCGCCGAACCATGGCTTAAAGGAAGTAGCCGCGCAGGCGGCTTTCGATGATGCGCGGATTGTCGCCATTGGCGATGCCGACCAGCCCGTCGACAATCATTTCGCGCTGCACGATCAGGCGGCTGATGTGCGCCTTGAGCTTGTTCGCTATCGGCAGAAAAACGAGGTTGGCTAGGCCGACGCCATAAATCGTCGCGACGAAGGCGACGGCGATGCCGGCGCCCAGCTTGGAGGGGTCCGAGAGGTTCTCCATGACCTGGATCAGGCCCATCACCGCACCGAGAATGCCGATCGTCGGCGAATAGCCGCCGGCTGCTTCCCAGACGCGGGCCGAGAGCCGCAACTCGTCTTCATAGGTCGTGATTTCGACTTCGAGCACCTCGCGCAGCCGTTCCGGCTCGGCGCCGTCGACGAGTAGTTGCAGGCCCTTGCGCGCAAAGTCGTCGCGCAGAAGACTGATGACGTTTTCCAACGCCAGCAGCCCCTCACGGCGGGAAACCTGGCTCCAACCCGATACCTGCTTGATGAGCTGCTGGTGATCGATCGGCGGCGGCACCCACACCCATTTCACCATGCGCATGCCGCGCATGAACGAGGCGTAGGGGCTCTGCAGCATGACGGCGCCCATCGTTCCGCCGAGCACGATGAGCAGTGCCGTCGGTTGCGACAGGGACGAAAGGTGGCCGCCTTCCAGGATCTGGCCGCCGACAATTGCGGTGATCCCGAGGAGCAAGCCGATGACGCTGATTTTATCCATTCCCCTTGGCCTTCTTTTTCTTGCGATCGTCAGCGCCGAATATCCGCGCCCGCAACCTGGCTACAGCCTGGCTGTGCAACTGGCAGACACGCGACTCGGTCACCCCCATGACCTCGCCGATTTCGCGCAGATTGAGATCCTGCTCGTAATAGAGCGCCATCATCAGCTTTTCGCGCTCGGGCAGCAATTCGATACCCTGGACCAGCGCGCGGCGCAGATTTGCGTCCTCGAGAAGTTTCGACGGTTCACTCGTATCGTCGGACAAGTGCCGTTCGAGGAAGTCGGTGTCGGCGTCCTCGACAAGGTCGTCGAAGGAAATCAGCTGATGCCCCCGCGTATCCTGGAGCATCTTCTGATAATCGGCAAGTGACATGTCAAGGGCATTGGCCAGCTCGTTCTCCGACGGTGGTCTGCCGTAGTCCTGCTCGAGTTGCGAGATGGCCGCTTCAATACGGCGAAAATCACGGCGCAGGCTGCGCGGCAGCCAGTCGTTTTCGCGCAGTCCATCAAGCATCGCGCCACGCACGCGCTGCGCGGCGTAGGTTTCGAACTGCGCGCCGAGGCCAGCCTCAAACCGGCTTATGGCGTCGAGCAGACCGATCATGCCGTTCTGAACCAGATCGTCGATCTGGACACTGGACGGCAATCGGGCCATCAGATGATAGGCGATACGCTTAACGAGAGGAGCGAAGCGCTGTACCAGCTGATCCTTGTTGATCTGACCAGCAGCGTTATACATTATTGGAAACGGTCAGGCGTAAATCGGCATCGGGTCGATGTCCTGGCTCAAGTGTAACAGTTGCCGGACGAATTGTTCGAGCCCCCCGCTCTCGTTGCCTGCTTGCGGCCAGCCAAGCAGATCGCTGGCGATTCTCTGATAGGCCCTGGCCGCCGGCGCGTCGGGAAACAGGTGCACGACGGGCTGCGCGAGCCGCGCCGCCTGGCGCAGTTGCGCGTCGAGTGGAACGAAACCGGCGTACTCGAGGCTGGCAACGGCGCGGCTTTGCGCCACCTTGGCGATATTGCCGTAGATCGCCTCGGCTTCGGCCAAGCCGCGCACCTTGTTGAGCAGAATGCGGAATCTCTTGCGCGCGTAGCCAAGGCTGACTTTCTTGATCAGCGCGTAGGCGGCGGTAATCGACGCGCCGGTCGGCGAGACGACAATGACCGTGTCATGCGCCGCGAGACCGAGCGGCGAAAAACCGAGGGGATGGTCGAGCGAGGCGTTCACCAGAATGACCTCGGCTGGCGCCGGCATTCCGGTAAAGCCCTCGAGCAAGGACTCCTGCTGGCGCAGGCTGAGCGTACCAAGCATTTTGATCGAGCGCGCGGCGGGCAGGATACGAACGCCGGGCGCTGCGCGCAGCAGCACCTCGGCAAAGGTCTTCTCGCGATTGATGACCTGCTGCAGATCGCCGCTGGTGCTCACTGCATAATAGGCGGCGACGCTGTTCTTTGCATCTTCGTCGAGGACGAGAACCTCCTTGCCGCGAGCGGCCAGGCAGGCAGCGAGGTTGGCGACCAGCTGACTCTTGCCGACGCCGACGTTGCCGGCGGCGAAGGTGACGATGCGCAGTGGTTCGCGACCAAACAGCCGGCGTAAGCCGGCTGCCTGATCGTCAGCCGGTTCAGCCACGGCGTCCGCCCGCGGCGACCATCGCCGGTCCGGCGCTGGCCATCAGCAAGCCGGGCTCGAGGCCGTCGAGGCGGTGCGGCGAGCGCTCGGGAACATCGCGAAAGGCGCGGTGCAGCAGATACGGGCGATTGGGCAGATGCAGGTCTTCGGGGACGCGCTGGCCGTTCGAAACGTAATGCAGACGCAGGTCGTGGCGCAGGATGACGTCGAGTGCCGAAGCGAGACTCGACGCTTCATCGACCTTGCTCAGGATGCAGCCGGCAATGTCTGGTCCGCTGTAGGCACGCACCACGTCGTCGAGCGTATCGCCGCGCGCCGTCGCCGAGAGCAGGAGCAGTCGCTTGACCTTGCTGTTGCCGAACATAGCCACCTGCTCGCCGACCATCCGGTCGCGCTGGCTCATGCCCATCGTATCGACGAGGACCATGTGCTTGTGCTGCAGATCGAGCAGCGTCTGCTTCAATTCGTCGGCATCCTTAACAAGGTGCACCGACACGCCGAGGATGCGGCCATAGATGCGCAGCTGTTCGTGGGCGCCGATCCGGTAGCCGTCGGTGGTGACCAGCGCGACCTTGCTCGCGCCATGGCGCAGCACGCAGCGCGCCGCAAGCTTGGCGGTCGTCGTCGTCTTGCCGACGCCAGTCGGCCCGACCAGCGCGTACACGCCGCCACGATCGACGATGTCATTGTCGGCGTTGATGGTCAGCAGCGAGCGGTCGGCCGCGGCCTTCGCCCAGGCCAGCGCCTGCGTCGCGCTGAGCTCGCGCGGGAGTTCGCCGAGCAGCTGACGGGCGTAGCCTGGTGAAAAACCGGCGTCGAGCATCTGGCGCAGGACTTCAGTTTTGACTGGCTCGCTGCGCGCACCTTCGCCCCAGGCGGCGCCCGCGAGGTGCTGCTCGAAAAGTCGGCGCAGCGCACGGATTTCCTCCATGACTTCGATCGGCACGACTTCGGCCTTCGGCGCTTCGGCGACCGGCGCGGCAACCGGCAGTGCCTCGACCGCCAGCGCCTCGACGAGCGGCGCTTCAACCGGCCGCGCAGCAGGTAGTGACTGGCGCCGCTCGGCTTCGTGCACGGGTGGCGGCGCCGGCGGAGCGAAGCGCGCAGTGGCGGGCGGCGGGCTCGCCGCGGCAGACGACAGGCGCACCGTGTAATCGGTGTTCGGGCGTTCGTTGCGGCCCGGCGTCGGGACGATCTTTTCCATGTCGCTGGCGGCGACCGCCATGATTTCGACGCCGCCCGGGATTGCCCTGTTGGACAGGATGATGGCATCGGGGCCGAGGAGCTCCTTGACCTTGTGCAGGGCATCGCGCGCCGTCACAGCGATGAATTTCCTGACGTTCATATCCGACCTCCAATGATCGAGGTGACCTTGATGATTTTGCTTTCAGGCACTTCGCCGTGGGCGAGGACCTTGAGTTGGGAAATGCCGCGCCGCAGGAAGCGGGAGAGCAGCGTGCGAAGATTGCCAGGAACGAGAAGAACGGCCGGCAAGCCGAGCTCTTCCTGGCGGTTGGCGGCCGCCGCGGTTTCGCGGATCAGCGTGTCGGCAAGGCCAGGCTCGATGCTGGCGTTATCGCCGCCGCCGGCGATCGCCTGCTGGAGCACGCGTTCGAGCTGCGGATCGAGCGACATGACCTGCATCTCGGCGCCGCTCGGATAGAGTTGCTGGACGATGGAGCGGCCCAGTGCGATACGCACCTGCGTGGTCAGCGCCTCCGCGTCCTGCGTGCGCGGCGCAAGTTCGGCGAGTGTTTCGATGATCGTGCGCATGTCGCGAATCGCGATGTCCTCTTCGAGCAGATTCTGCAAGACCCGTTGCAGCGTGCCGAGCGGCAGTGCCTTGGGCACCAGATCCTCGATGAGCTTGGGCAAGTCCTTGGCGAGGTGGTCGAGCAGCGCCTGCGTCTCCTGACGGCCGAGCAGTTCGGCGGCGTTCGAGAGAATCAGGTGATTGAGGTGGGTCGCCGTCACCGTGCTCGCGTCGACCACCGTATAGCCGTAGGCCTGCGCTTGTTCACGCATCGCGCTGTCGATCCACACCGCGGGCAAGCCAAAAGCCGGATCCTTGGTCACCGGTCCGGGCAACTGACCGGCGACACGCCCCGGGTTGATCGCCAGCAGGCTGCCCGGAAAGGCCTCGCCCTGGCCGATTTCGACGCCCTTGAGCAGAATCCGATAGGCATTCGGCTTGAGTTCAAGGTTGTCGCGGATATGCACCGGCGAAACCAGAAAACCGACTTCCTGGGCAAATTTCTTGCGAATGCCGCGAATACGGCGCAAGAGTTCGCCGTCCTGCGCCTTGTCGACCAGCGGAATCAGCCGGTAACCGACCTCAAGGCCGAGCACGTCGAGCGGCGCGACGTCGGCCCAGCTCGCTTCCTGCGCCTCGGTAGCCGGCGGCGCCACCGCCGCGACGGGTATCGGCTTGGCCGTCCGCTCGCGACGGTCCATATCCCACGCGAGCGCGCCAAGACCAGCGGCAAGCAGCAGAAAAACGAAGTTGGGCATTCCCGGAATCACGCCGAGCAAGCCGATGATCGTCGCCGAGAGGCCGAGCACCTTCGGGTTGTTGAAGAGCTGGCCGATGAACTGCTGGGACAGGTTCTGGCTGTCGCCGACACGGGTGACGACCATGCCGGCCGCAATCGAGATGATCAGTGCCGGAATCTGCGCCACGAGGCCGTCGCCGATGGTCAGCAGAGTGTAGGTCTTGGCTGCCGTGCCGATGTCGAGATTGTGCTGAAGGACGCCGACGAAGAGGCCACCGATGACGTTGATGAACATGATCAGGATGCCGGCGACGGCGTCGCCACGGACGAACTTCGAGGCACCGTCCATCGAACCGAAAAAATCGGCCTCTTCGGCAATCGTCGCCCGCCGGCGGCGCGCGTCGTCCTCGCCGATCAATCCGGCGTTAAGGTCGGCATCGATCGCCATCTGCTTGCCCGGCATCGCGTCGAGCGTAAAGCGCGCGGCGACTTCGGCGACGCGGCCAGCGCCCTTGGTGATGACGACGAAATTGATGATCACGAGGATCGCGAAAACGACGATACCCACCGCGTAATTGCCGCCGACCAGGAAGTGGCCAAAGGCTTCGATGACCTGACCCGCGGCGCCTGGTCCGGTGTGCCCTTCGAGCAGGACAACGCGGGTCGAAGCGACGTTGAGCGAAAGGCGCAGCAGCGTGGTTATCAGCAGCACCGTCGGAAAGACCGAGAAATCGAGCGGCTTCATGACGTTGATGGCAACGAGCATGACGACGATCGAGATGGCGATATTGAAGGTGAAGAAGAGGTCGAGCATGAAGGGCGGCAGCGGCAGCACCATCATCGCCAGAATGAGCAGAATCAGGATCGGCCCGGCGAGCTGCTGCATCCCGCTGCGGCCGAACAGATTTTGCAGACTCATCGTCGCGTTAGCCATTTACCGCCTCGACAAACAGATCAGCCGGTACGGCAATATCACGCGGGGGTAGCGGATAGTTGCCGCCGGCCTGACGCCAGCCGGTCATCTGATACACCCAGGAGAGCACTTCGGCGACCGCGGCGTAGAGCGCGGCGGGAATTTCCTGATCGAGTTCGCCATGGCGACAAAGCGCACGCGCCAGCGACGGCGCTTCGAGCAGCGGCACGCCATGCTCGGCGCCGATGGCGCGAATCTTGAGGGCGACCTCGCCCATGCCCTTGGCGAGCACCTTGGGCGCGCCCATGCCGTTCTTGTAGGCGAGCGCGACGGCGAAGTGCGTCGGGTTGGTGACGATGACGTCGGCGTTTGGCACAGCGCCCATCATGCGTTTTTTCGCCGCCTCGCGTTGCAGTTGGCGGATACGCCCCTTGATCTCCGGGTTGCCTTCCATCTCCCGGCCTTCCTGGCGGACTTCCTGCTTGCTCATTTTGAGCTTGTCGTGGTACTGCCAGAGCTGGAAGGGTACGTCGATGGCGACGATCAGCAGGACCGACATGACGATCATCAGGAAACTGAAGCTGACGAGGTGCCCGGCGCTCGCCAGACCGACGTCGATCGACTGGCCGAAGAGCGCGAAGACGTCGTAGCGCTCGTTCCACATGATCCAGGCGGCGACGCCGCCGACGAGCAGCGCTTTGGCGACGGCCTTGACGAGTTCGGCAAGGCCGCTCCAGGAAACGAGCCGACCGAGACCCTTGATCGGGTTGAGGCGGCCCAGATCGGGGTTCAAGGCTTTGAGCGAGAAATTCCAGCTGCCGAGAAAAAATGGCGAGATCAGCGCGGCGACGACGAGCGCGAGGAACAGCGGTGCGAAGGAGACCAGGGCGTCGAGCGAAAGGCCGGCGAAACGCGACATCATGAAGTTCGGATCGGCGAGTTGCTGCGGCGCGTCAAGAACCAGGCCACGACGCATGATCGACATCGTTCGCTGGATTATCCACGGACCGATCGACCAGAACAAACCGGCCGAAACGAACAAAATGAGGAAAGCACCGATCTCGCGTGAGCGAGGGACTTGTCCCTCCTCGCGGGCCTGCTCGAGCCGTCGGCTCGATGCAGGTTCTGTTTTCTCGAGGTCGCTTTCTTCAGCCATTCAGCGGCGTCCGGTGATTTACGGCCATTATATAAAAAAACTATAAAAAATAAAGGGGTATGACGCTTTATTTATTTTGATTCTCGAATAGTAGCGTCTCTGCAACAGCGATTTTTAGGCCAAAAAAAGACAGGGAGCCGAAGCCCCCTGTCCAAAGGTCTGTTTACAATAAGCAATTACATCGAAAGCTCAAGTGCTTTCGAACTTTTACCGCGCAACGCACTGTCGATATTGGCGTTAAGGTCAGTGAGCAATTCCTTCATATCGAGGATCAGAACGATCTGTCCGTTCGATAATGTGGTCACGCCGGCGACACCTCGCGGCCGGAAATCGTCAAGCGACTTGATCACCGCGTCATCGCGCCCGGCAAAACTGTCGACCGAAAGAATGAAGCTGCGCTCGGCCGTCTGCATCAGCACGCCGTATTCGGGTGTCTTGAGTTGCGGCCAGCCGAGCAGACGCGAGAGCGCAACGACCGGAAGAACTTCGCCGCGCACGACGAGCGTTTCCTTGCCGCCGACCTCCTGCATCTTGCTCTCTTCGATCGGCAGAATTTCGCGCACCATCGAGAGTGGCAAGGCAAACGGCTGGTCGCCAAGCAGGACAAGCAGCACCGGCAGAATGGCCAGCGTGAGCGGCAGGGAAATGATGAAGACCGAGCCTTTTCCAGGCTCCGAACGGATTTCGACCGACCCGTTGAGTTTCTGGATATTGGTTTTCACAACGTCCATGCCGACGCCGCGGCCCGACACCGCTGATGCCTGCGACAGGGTCGAGAAACCGGGCAGGAAAATCAGGTTAAGGCTCTGCCGGTCGTCGAGCGCATTGGCTTCTTCTTCCTGGATGATTCCCTTTTCAATGGCCTTCGAACGAATCTTCTCCGCACTCATGCCACGCCCGTCGTCGGCGATGATGAGGACGATGTGGTCGCCTTCCTGGCGCGCTTCAAGGCGCACGATGCTCTTTGCCGGCTTGCCGGCAGCGAGTCGCTCTTCGGGCGATTCGACACCGTGGTCGACCGCGTTGCGCACGAGGTGCACGAGCGGATCGGCGAGATCCTCGATCATCGTCTTGTCCACTTCGGTCTCTTCGCCGACCAGCGCGAGTTCGACGTCCTTGCCCAGTTGGCGTGCGAGATCGCGGGCAATGCGCGGGTACTTCTGGAACAGCCGGCCGATCGGCTGCATCCGCGTCTTCATCACCGAGTTTTGCAGGTCGGAAACGAGCAGATCGAGTTGGCTGACCGCCTGGTCGAGCGCGTGCAGGGTTTCCGAGTCGTTGCGCCCGGCGAGGATATCGGCGCGCAGGCTGGTCAGGCGGTTCTTGGTCAGGCCGATCTCGCCGGAGAGATTGAGCACCTGGTCAAGACGCGCGGTATCGACGCGAATCGTCGATTCGCGCGCGGCCGATTTTTCCTCGGCGCGTCGTCCCGACGTGGTGCCCGAAACGACCGCCGTCGGTGCGTCGCTCGCGCGCCGTCCTTCAGGCGGAAAATGCGGAACCATGAGCGCCGGTGGCAGCGCTTCGGCCGGCGCCAGGGTTTGGCCCGGCGTGCCGGCAACCGGCGCGCGCGTCGCCGGCACGCCGGTCAGCGCGCCGTGCAGCGAGACCCAGTCGGGTTCGTCGGAGTCGGCAGCCGCAGGCACTGGCTCGGGCGCGGCGAAAAGCGCCGAACTGTCGGCGGGCTCTGCAGGGCTCACATTCGGCAACGCCGGCGCGACGCCGTCGAGCGCGGCGCGCAGGGCAGCGATGACTTCGGCGCGCGCCGCGCGCGGCTGGACCGCTTGCGCGAGTTCGCCAAACATAGTACGAACGCCCTGCGTCGCCGCCATGATCGTATCCATCAATTCGGCCGTCAGACGCATTTCCCCGGTGCGTAGCCGGTCAAAGAGATTTTCAGTCAAATGGCATAACGTGACGAGTTCGGTGGCGTTAAGAAAGCCGGCGCCGCCTTTGATCGTATGGAAGCCACGAAAGATGTCATTGAGCAGACGCCGGTCGTCCGAGTTGCGCTCGAGATCGACAAGCTTGTTATCGACGTCGGAGAGAAGATCGCTAGCCTCCTGCAGGAAATCCTGCAGCAGGTCTTCCATTCCCGAAAAGTCACTCATATATCAAGCTCCTAGAAGCCGAGGCTGTCGAGCAGGTCGTCGACCTGCTGCTGACTTCCGACGACGTCAGTACGCCCTGCAGCGTTGATTACCGGGCCGTTGAGCAGCGTATTGACCGACTCGGTCCGCTTGTCCCACGGCATTGTTTCGATGAGCACGGACATCAGTTGCGACTCGAGGTCCTGCGCCAGCGCAACGACCTTCTTGATGACCTGGCCGGTGAGATCCTGGAAATCCTGGGCCATCATGATTTCCATCAACTGTTCCTTAGTCGCCGCAGTCCGCTGCGGCACGGCGTTCTTGACGAAAGCGCGCGTCTCGGCGGCGAGCAGCTTGAAATCAGCGACGTCCATGCGATTGGCGAAGAGCGCATCCCATTTGGCAGACAGCAAGGCCGCTCCCGTCTCGAGTTCGTCCTGCAAGGGATTCGCAATGTCGGTGGCATTGAGCACCTTGCACGCCGCCTGTTCGGTTAGATTGGCGATGTACGCCAGTCGATCCTTGGCGTCAGGCAGTGCCGATACGGTGTTTTCAATGAGCTTGTCATAGCCGAGTGCGCCCAGGGTGTCGTGCAGTTGCCGAGCCATCAGGCCGACCTGCTTGAACACCTTTTCCTGCACCGGCCAGTCGATCTCGTCGCCCCCGCTGTCGGTGCCGCCGGCACCAGCCGCGGGGCCAGCCGTCTTCTTGACGGCGATCGAATCAAAGAGCGCCTGCAGGTCGTCCGTATCGTCGGTCGATCCGTCGCTTTCACGCGCCTGCTGCATCAGCGAAGGCTTACCAGCGGCGGGCGGCGGCGTATTGATCGGCGCGCCAGCGGCAGGGGCCGTACCGCTCGCAATACTGTCGAACAGGGCTTCGAGGTCACTCGAGTCACCGGAGAAATTTGCGTCGCTCATCGGGCACCCATCTTGTCAAAGATCTTCTGCAACTTCTCGGCCAGCGTCGCGGCAGTGAACGGCTTGACGATGTAACCGCTGGCGCCGGCCTGCGCGGCGGCGA
>JBBRXI010000048.1:0-11217 GCA_038248575.1 Burkholderiales bacterium
GGTCCTTGAACAGGAAGGGCATGTCAAAGAGCGCCATTTGCGGCTGGAAAGTGCCGAGTTCGGCGGTGCCGGTCAGCGTCATGTCGACGGTGCCGTAAATCAGGCCTTCAATCAGTTCCTTCTGCGAACCGAGTTGCGAGGACGGGAAAACCTTGACTTCGATGTCGCCCTTGGATTTCTGCTTGACGATCTCGGCAAACTTGTCGGCGCCCATTCCGTAAGGATTGGTCGACTCGGCGATGTGACCGAGCTTGATGACGGTTACCGCAACGGCGGGCGCCGACAGCGCCAGCGACAAGAGAACAGCGGCGATCGGTTTAAAAGTAATTTTCATGCAACGTCTCCTTGAAAACAGCAATGATTTACGAAAAATGACTGATGACTCGACTGCAGGCACGCATTCATTACCACCCTAACGTGCGCGTTAACAGCGTACCCAGGGCTGGTAGCCGCTTGAGCCAAGCCGGCGTGGCGATTAGTGTATCGGATTTCGTGGTTTCTGACGCGACAAGAAGCGTCCAGGAACGGTTCGTTCTCTCGATGTCGCAAACCGTGCCTGCAACTCCTCCGAAAAAGACGCGGGGACCACAGAACGTGGCCCCCGGGGGAGGATCAGCCCAGGCTGATCAGTTCAGGACCGGCGCGACATACGGCATCGTTTTACCGAGCGCCCAGAGCATTATCAGAACGACTGGCGTGTGGAAAATCAGCTGCAGCGTCGAATACCCGGCCAGGTCGCGCGCCTTGACGCCGATCAGCCCCATCAGTGGCAGCATCCAGAACGGATTGATGAAGTTGGGCAGCGCTTCGGCGGCGTTATAGACCTGAACCATCCACGCCAGATTGACCTGCAACTGGTTGGCTGCTTCGAGCAGGTAGGGCGCTTCGACGACCCACTTGCCGCCGCCTGAGGGCAGGAACAGGCCGAGAATCGCCGAGTAGATGCCGCCGACGATCGGCAGCGTGTCCTGCGTCGAGATCGACACGAAGAACTTGGCGAGAATCTCGTTGAGCCCGGAAGCCATCAGCACGCCGAAAATGCCGGCGTAAAGCGGGAACTGCAGCAGAACGCCGCCGGTCATCGGAACGGCCTTTGCCGCGGCCCTCAGGAATGAACGCGGGCGCCAGTGCAGCAGCATGCCGGCGATCAGAAACATGAAGTTGTAGGTGTTGAGGTCGAGCGCCGCGAGGCCGCCCTTGGTACTGAAGACGTCATAGAGATAAACCAGGCCGAGGGCGACGATGACGATCGTCAGCAGCGGGCTGAACTCGAGCTTCTCGCCGGGCGTTTGCGGCGTGCCGATGTCTTCACGGCTGTCTTTATAGACGATGCCGGCCATCTCCGCGGTCTTCGCATGCTCGGCGGTCGGCGTCGACACCCAGCAAATCCAGACTGAGAGTACGATCAGAACGACGATCATCACCAGGTTCTGCCAGGTGAACAGCGTCTGGCTAAGTGGAATGACGCCGCTGATCTTGAGCAGGGCCGGCGGTATCGATCCCTTGGTCGCCATCAGCAGCGCGGCCGACGACGACAGGCCGAGCGCCCAGACGCTGCCGAGTCCGAGATATCCGGCGGCGCCCATGGCGCGGTAATCGACGCCTTCGACGTGCTTGCTGATCTCACGCATCAGGATGCCGGCGAAGATCATCGAAAAGCCCCAACTCAGCAAGGACGCCATCATGGCGACGAAAGCGACGTAGGCGACGGCGCCCTTCGGCGTTTTTGGAAAGCGCGCCAGGACGTCGATCACCCGGCGTACCGGCGGTGCCACGGCGACGATGTAGCCACCGATTACTATGAATGCCATTTGCATTGTAAACGGGATGAGGTTCCAGAACGACTTGCCAAAATCGACCGACACCTGCGTCGGCGAGCGCCCCATCGCCAACGCCGCTACAACGACGATGACAACAGCAATTGCCGCAAAAACGTAGGCGTCGGGGAACCATTTTTCGCTCCAGTCGGCGAGCCTCGCGCCAAGGCGCGCGATGGCGCCCTGCGCTTCCGGTTCGGATTTCTTCTGCAGTTCCTGAGTCATACACCCTCCTTGATTTGTTTATGGGAAAAGCTGAGCTGCTTCAGATGACGCCTGATCTAAGGACTGAATAAGTTTCCCCCAGCCTTCGCCGTTCATCATTCGGCGCAATTGGCTAGCTGCATGGGCCGGCAGTCGGGACTGACGATGAATTCGGCGTCGGTCTTGGCGCGGATCTCATCGAGGCTGACGCCTGGTGCGGTCTCGATCAGCACCAGCAGGCCATTGATAAAGCGGAAAAACGCAAGTTCGGTGACGATCGCCTTGACCTTGCGCGCTGCCGTCAGCGGCAGATTGCAGCGCTTGAGAATCTTGGCGCCGCCGTCCTTGGTCGCGTGTTCCATGGCGACGATGACATACTTGGCGCCGGTCACGAGATCCATGGCGCCGCCCATTCCCGGAATCATTTTCCCGGGGACCATCCAGTTGGCGAGATTGCCCTCCTGGTCGACCTGCAAGCCGCCGAGGACGGTGACATCGACGTGGCCGCCGCGAATGATTGCGAAGGACATGGCGCTGTCGAAGAAAGCGGTGCCCGGAACCATCCCGCACGCTTTGCCGCCGGCGTTGACGAGGTTGGGGATCGGCTCGCCGGTCAGCGGACCGAGGCCGAGAAAACCGTTTTCCGACTGCAGCGTGATGTGGATGCCCGCCGGCAGATAGTCCGGAATCAGCGTCGGCAGGCCGATGCCGAGGTTTACAACGTCGCCGTCCTTGAGTTCCTGCGCGGCGCGGCAGGCGATCAGATTCTTCGCTTCCATGTCACTTCTCCGTCGAAAGAATGAGGGCATTGACGAGAATGCCTGGCGTCATGACGAGTTCGGGATCGATTTCTCCGGCCTGGACGATTTCATCGACTTCGGCGACGACGAAATCGGCGGCCATCGCCATCAGCGGATTGAAATTGCGCGCCGCCCGCTGATAGACGAGATTGCCTTTCTCGTCGCCGCGACAGGCCTTGAGAATCGCCATGTCGGCGCGGATGGGTCGCTCGACGAGGTACTCGACGCCGTCGAAGCTGAGCTTCGTCTTGCCGTCCTCGACGATGGTGCCGACGCCGGTCGGCGTCAGTACGCCGCCGAGTCCGGAACCGCCGCAGCGGATGCGCTCGGCAAGCGTTCCCTGCGGGACGAGTTCGACTTCGATTTCGTTGGCGATCATCTGGCGTCCGGTTTCAGGATTGGTGCCGATGTGCGACGAAATGACTTTTTTGACGCGACGATTCGAGATCAGGATGCCGATGCCGGTATCGCGGCAGGCGGTATCGTTGCCGATGATCGTCAGGTCCTTGACGCCCGAATCGAGCAGTTCGCGGACGATTCCGTCGGGCGTCCCGACGCCCATGAAACCGCCGTAAAGGATACTCATGCCGTCCGTGAAGCGCGGCCGCAACTGGGCAAAGCTCATTCGTTTGCAGGGAGTGCTCATGTCACAGGTCTCCTGAGGATGTGATTCGATCAGGAGACGCATACGCACGATACATGCCCGCGCAGCTCAGCGGGCCGTGCTTTGCCGGGCGAGTTTCTCCAGGCCTGATGCAGGGCGGCGAAAGGCTCGAAGGCCAAGGACCGCGCGCGATTTGGCCGATCCTCTGCTGTCCCTTGCGGCTTACCGAGGCTGAGTGTTTAGCCGTGCAGCGGCCGTCAACTGCGCAATTTTATTCACAGGCGGTGATGGCATTTGCGCACTCGCCGTCGTCGAGGTGGAATTCGTGCAGCTTGTAGAGCAGCGCGCGCCGGCTGATCCCGAGTTCGGTCGCCGTGCGCGAGCGGTTGCCGCGGTTCCTTTCAAGCGCCTGGACGATGACCCGGGTCTCGAATCCGCGCACCAACTCCTTGAGCAGCTTCTGTGCGGACTGGTCGTCGGGCGGCGTCTGCCGTGTCGCCTGGACGATGGCCAGCGGCAGGTCTTCGGAAAATATTGTCGTGCCGGTGCTCATGACCACCGCGCGTTCGACCGCGTTGGCCAGTTCGCGCACATTACCCGGCCACGAGTAGCGCTGCATGACGGCCAGCGCGTGGTCGTCGAAGCGGTCGATTTCTCGCTCGTGCGCGCTGGCGAACTTGCGCAGGAAGTGGGCGACGAGCAGCGGGATGTCGGTCGGCCGCCGACGCAGCGGCGGAACCAACAGGCTGACGACGTTGAGCCGATAATAGAGATCGCTGCGGAAGGTGCCGGCAGCGACCATTTCCTCAAGGTTGCGGTTGGTCGCGGCGACCAGGCGGACGTCGGCACGCAGCGTCTTTTCGCCGCCGACGCGTTCGAATTCCTTGTCTTGCAGGACGCGCAGCAGCTTCACCTGGAGCGACAAGGGCAGTTCGCCGATCTCGTCGAGGAACAGCGTGCCGCCGTCGGCGTGCTCGAAGCGACCAGTCCGGCGCGTCACGGCACCGGTAAACGCGCCTTTTTCATGGCCGAAGAATTCGCTCTCGAGCAGCCCTTCGGGAATCGCGCCGCAATTGACCTTGACGAAAGCGCGATGGGCACGCGGGCTGTTGTAATGCAGGGACGCGGCGAGCAACTCCTTGCCGACGCCGCTTTCGCCGCAGACGACGACGGTCGCGTTGCTCGGCGCGATGCGCGCCACCGAGTCGCACAAGGCCTGCATCGCCGGGTCGCTGGTGATGATACGGTCGAAGCGGAAACTCTCGGACAACTCGTGTTGCAGCAGACCGATTTCCCGGCGCATCTCGCGCATCTGGTAGGCGCGATTGACGAGCAGGCCAATCTCGGCGAGGTCAAAGGGCTTGATGACGAAATCGAAAACGCCGTTCTTGATCGCCTGCACCGCGGTATTGAGGTCGGCGTAGGCGGTCATCAGAATCACCGCGGCACCCGGGCGCAACTCGAGCATCGCGCTCATCGTCTCGATGCCCGAGCGGCCCGGCATGCGGATATCCATCAGCACGATATCGGGCGAATGGCTGCGAAACAGGGCCAGGCCCTCTTCGCCGTCCTTCGCCGTGACCATCTGGAAGCCTTCGCGCGCGAGCACCGCGGCGAGCATGCGGCGAATGCTTTCGTCGTCGTCGACGACGAGGATCTGGTAATCGGCTTTCATGTGCTCTGGTCTTCCGGATGGCCGGCAAGGTTCAGGGTAAAGGAACTGCCCTGGCCTTCCGTGCTGGCGATTTCGATCATGCCGTGATGGCTCTCGACAATGCGCCTCGCAATTGCCATGCCAAGACCGGTGCCGGTCGGCTTGGTCGAAAAGAAGGGGTCGAAAATCCGTTCGCGAACGGCCACCGGAATGCCGCAGCCGTCGTCACGCACGCACAGGCTGACGCCCTTTTCGCCGAACGGCGCGCTGACGATGCGGATCTCGCCCTTGCCGGCGATCGACTGGATCGCGTTGACGATGATGTTGAGCAGGACCTGCTTGATCTGGCCGCGATCAACCTTGATGTGCGGCAAGCCGTCGGCCAGCTCGAGCACGATAGCGATGCGGCTGTCGCTGTCGCGGGCGAGCAGCACGGTTTCCTCGATCAGGCGATTGATGTCGGTCGGTGTCACATGCAGCGGCGGCGAACGGACGAGGTCGAGCAGTTCGGAGACGATGCGGTTCAGGCCGTCGACTTCGCGGATGATGATGTCGCCGTACTCCTGCCACTCCTTTGGCTCGCTCGATCCTTGCAGGTACTGGACAAAGCCGCGGATCGAGGTCAGCGGCGTGCGCAGCTCGTGGGCGATCCCGGCCGCCACCTGGCCGATTGCCGCGAGGCGGTCGGCGCGCGCCACTTGCTGACGCAGCGAGTGTGTCTCGCTGATGTCGCGAATCACCGCGACGACGCCGAGCTGATTGCCACGCCCGTCGAAGAGCAGGCTGCTGCTCACCATGACGTGCGGCGTGGCGTGCGGCAAAGGGTAGTCGAGTTCGACGCCGCGATGTTCGCGGCCGGTGCGCAGCGTATCGACGAGAAAACTCGAAAAATTGGCATCCTCGCGAAAAAGCGCGAGATAAGGCTTGCCGATCGCGTCGTCGGCGCGGAACTGGAAGAGTGCGCAGCCGGCCGGATTGATGTAGGACACGTTGTTGCTCGCATCGACGGTGATCACGGCGTCGGACAGGCTGTCGAGAATGTTGTGATGCATCGACCGGGTTTCGAGCAGGGTACGTGCCAGCGCGTTGATCGCCTCGACGATCTCGCCGATCTCGCCCCGGATCAGCGGGATCGGTTCGCGTAAATCGAAGTGCAGGCGGAGCAGGCCTTTCTTGATCTTCTCCATGCCGTTGGTCAGCTGCGCGATGACCAAGGCGACGACCGCCAGCGACAGGCCCAAACCGACGAGCGTCATGGTGTGCACGGCGAGCCGCATCGCCGCCGCCTGCGCGTCGATCGCATCGACAAACTCGTTGGCCCAGATGTAGCCGACGACGCGATCGTCTTCGCGAATCGGCAGCATGGCGTTCATGATGTTGCCGCGCACCTGGCCGCCGCTGACCGTCATCGGCGTTCCGTCGCGCATGACTTTCCAGCCCGGGTGTTCGTCGGGAATCGTCATGCCGACGGTGCTGTCGTATTGCGCGCTCGGGCCGTAGGTGACGATGGCGTTGAGCTCGCGATGGAAGTAACCGACGCCGACCTCAGGAAACGCCTCGGCGACCTGATCGGTATAGCCGCGCAAGCGCCGGTTGAGAATATCGATCTGCCCTTGGCGGTCGTCGGGGAAGCCGGCGTAGGCGGCGAGTAGGCTGTTGTAGCCGCCGGCATCGCGCAGGTGTTGCGCGAGCAGGACGGTGACGCCTTGCAGGTGTACGCGCTTTTCCTCGACCAAGGCTTCGTGCCCGCGCAGCTTGAGCATATAGCCGGTGGCAATGATCGGCAGCCCGACCACCGGCAGGACGAGCAGCATCAACTGCAAGCGCAGCGTGGCCGGCCAGAAGCGGCGAAGAGAACTCATCATCCGGTTACCCGACTCCGACGATCGATTGGCGCAGATACTACCGCAAGCCGACGCCGCCGAGCCAGGCGGGCCGTCGACGGCGGTCAATCGCCCACGCGGTGGCGCCGCGCCAGATTGGTGCTCATCTTGTCGCTGCGCGCCGGCTTGGCGTCGATCGCCGTAAGAAACGCCGAGAGCGTCTTGCCCGAAGCGGTAGGCGCCGCGATCAGCGTGTCGTGACCGCGCCGGATCGCCGGCCAGCCCTCGAGCTGCCCTTCTGTCGGAGCGAAGGCGGCGAAGTGCGCCGGCTCGCGGCGACCGATCTTGACGATGAAAAGCTCGCCACGCTGCTCGCCCGCCGGCCGCTGCGTCACGCCTTGCAAGCGTACCGGCGGCTGCCGAGTGCGCACGAGGCGGCGCTCCTTGCTGGCCCTCAGTCGCGGTTGATCATGCCGGCTTCTCCGACGCGGCATTAGCAGCCGGAGAAGCGCCACACCTCGCCCGGTGGTCGGGAAAGCTCGGGCGGTGCGTCAACCGCTGTTGCGCAGGCCCGCGGCAACGCCGTTGATCGACATGTGGATGCCGCGCCGTATGCGCTCGTCACCTTCGCCGGCGCGGTGGCGGCGCAGCAACTCGATCTGCAGGTGGTTGAGCGGGTCCATGTAGGGAAAACGCGTACGGATCGAGCGCTGCAGCATCGGGTTGTCAGCCAGGAAAACGTCCTGTTCTTCGATAGCCAGCAGAAAATGCCGGGTGCGTTCGAATTCGGCGCGGATGCGGCCGAAGATTGCGTCACGCAGCGTCGTATCGCTGACGAGGTCGGCGTAACGCGCCGCGATCACGAGGTCCGCTTTGGCCATCACCATGTCCATGTTGGAGAGCAGCGTGCGGAAAAACGGCCAGGTGGCGAGCATGCGGCGCAGCGTACCAAGGCCTTCGGGATGGACTTCGAGCCAGCCCTCGACCGCCGTGCCAAAGCCATACCAGCCCGGCAGCATCAGACGGCATTGTGCCCAGCTGAAGACCCAGGGAATGGCGCGCAGGTCTTCGATCCGATCAGAGGCCTTGCGCGACGCCGGCCGGCTGCCGATATTGAGGCCGCCGATTTCGGCGATTGGCGTCGCTTCGCGGAAGAAGCGATTGAAGCCCTCGGTTTCATAGACGAGACCGCGATACGCCGCATAGGCACGTTCGGACAACTGTTCCATGATCGCGTGGTCGGCCGCAGGTTCAGTCTTGCCTTCGAGATCGAGCAGCGTCGCTTCGAGCGTTGCCGCGGTCAGTGCTTCAAGGTTGCGGCGGCCGGTTTCGGGATTCGCGTATTTCGAAGAAATGACTTCGCCTTGCTCGGTGATGCGGATCTGGCCGGAAACGGCGCCGTCGGGTTGCGCAAGTATGGCCAGGTAGCTCGGCCCGCCGCCGCGTCCGACCGAGCCGCCGCGGCCATGGAAAAGACGCAGGCGAACGCCCGCAGCGGCGAAGACGTGCGCCAGGCCGACCTCGGCTTTGTACAGTTCCCAGCCTGAGGTGAGAAAGCCTCCGTCCTTGTTGCTATCGGAATAACCAAGCATGACTTCCTGTTCGTCGCCGCGCGCGCCGACGAGCGCGCGATAGACGGGCAGCGCGAAGAGCGTTTGCATGATCGACGGGGCGTTGCGCAGGTCGGCGATCATTTCGAAGAGCGGGATGACGTTCATCGCCAGTGCCGGCGGCTGTCCGCCCGCGAGCGTCGACGCCGGTTTGAGCAAGCCGGCCTCCTTGAGCAGCAGCGCGACCTCGAGCAGGTCGGACGCGCCGTCGGTCTTGGAAATGATCGCGTTGGGCAAGGCCGCTTCGCCGTAACGAGCGCGCAGTTCCCGGGCGGCAAAGAAGATCGCCAGTTCGCCCTGCGTCTCTTCGCTGTAGTCGATGTGTGGCGAATACAGCGGACGCGGATTGGCGATCTCCGCGCAGAGCAGGTCGACGCGCGCGTCTTCGGCGAGCGCCGCGTAGCCCGGCTCGGGCGCGATGCGACCGGCGCGGAAGAGAAGTTCGCCAATCGTGCGCTCGTGAACTTCAGAATTCTGCCGCAGATCGATCGGCGCGAGATGAAAGCCGAAGACCTGTACCGCGCGCATGAGGCGCTGCAATCGGCCGCCGGCAATCAGCGCGACGCCTTGCGCGGACAAGGAGTCGTTGATAATCGACAGATCGCCATAGAAGCCGCTGGCGGCCGCGTAGGCCGGCGCATCGCCGATCGCGTGGCGCAACGCTTCGTGCTGGCCGAGCGCACGCGCGGTCGCCGCAAGGCGGGCGTAGATCCCGGTCAGGGCGCGCCGGTACGGTTCGTCGGCGCGGTGCGGCGAGGTGTCGGGCGAGGCGGCGGCAAGCTCGGCCATCGCCGGCGAGACGCTGTGGAGAAACTGCGACAGTGGCAGTTCGGAGCCGAGCGCGTGAATTTCCGCGAGGTAAAAATCGAGCGCTGCGGTCGATTGCAGATGCAACGCCGTCTTCAGCACCTCGGCGGTGACGAAGGGATTGCCGTCGCGGTCGCCGCCGATCCAGCTGCCGACGCGGAAGAAGGGTGGAAGCTGCCAGACTTCGTCGGGAAAACGTTTTTTGAGCAAGTCCTGCAGCTGAATGTACAGGCGCGGCAGCTCGGCGAAAAACGTGACCTCGAAGCTGCTGATCCCGTTGCGGATTTCGTCAACTACAGTGAGCCGCGTCGGACGCAGCATGCGCGTGTGCCAGAGCCTCATCACGGCGCGGCGCAGCGTCACGTCATTCTCCTCGTGCTCGCCGGGCGTCAACTCAAAGCGATCGCGCTGGTCGAGCAAGGCAGCGATTTCGTGCTGGCACTGCAAAATGCACTTGCGCGATACCTCGGTCGGATGCGCCGTAAGCACTGGCGAAACCAAAGCCGTCGCGAAAAACTCGTGCACCCGCGCGGCCGGAACGCCGGCCTCTTCGATGCGGTCGAGCGCCCGCCGCAGGCTGCCGTCGCGAGCCAGGCCGTTGCGCGCGTGCGCGCGCCGGCGGCGGATGTGGTGCTGGTCCTCGGCGATGTTGGCGAGATGCAGGAAATAGCTGAACGCACGGACGACCGAAATCATCGTGTCGCGCGGCAAGCTATCGAGAATGGTGTCGAGTTCGGCGCGCGCCGCGGAGTCGCGTGCGCGGTCGGGGTTATGGCTGAGGTCGACCGACGTTTGGCGGATGCGCTCGACCGTGGCGAAGACCGCTTCACCCTCCTGTTCGCGCACGGTGTCGCCGAGCAGGCGGCCGAGCAGGCGGGTGTCGTCACGCAGCGGGAGGTCTTTGTCGTCGGTTGGCATGGTCAGTCTCGTGAGGGTTGGAGGGAGTTTATATCGGCAGCGGAGGCGCGCGCCGCTGCCGCTGCGCTGACGACTTGATCGGCGCTACCCGGCTTATTGCCCGCTTCGCCAGCAGCGGCCTTTTCACGCGTGATGCGCTCGCTGACGTCGCGCGCCATGGCCACCGAGCCCTGTACCGCGCCAGCCTCGTCGACGACCAGCGCAAAGCTCATTTCGACGTAGAGTTTCCGCCCCTGCTTATGCTCACCGCGGGTCAGCGTCGGGCGGCCTTTCAAGCGCGTCACGCCGCTCGCCATGGCCGCCTCGAATCCGCGCCAGTGCGCAGCCGGCAAACGCTCGGGGATGATGAGATCGAGGCGGGTGCCGATCGCTTCGTCAGGCGCATAGCCAAAGGTCTCGGCGGCGGCACGGTTCCAGCGCCGGATGATGCCGTCCCGGTCGGAATAAATAACGGCGTCCGCCAGCTGTTCGAGGATCAGTTCGCCTAATGACGCTGTCGTTGGCCTGCCGATTCCCATGGTGCACCTCAAGAATACTCGTAATAATACGGTCCGCTGGCAACTGCCGCCGCTTCCTTAAGACCGTCGCCAGCGCCGTCTGTTCGCCTGCCGCATCGCGCGCCCAGAGGGTACGCCGATATTACCGCGGCATTCAGCTTCCGGGGCCGGTTGCCCGCTTCGAGAAAGCGCACGGTGCCGGCAAGATCGCTGTTGACCTCGAACGAGATCATGCCGCCGAAGTCGCGCATCTGGCGTTTGGCGAGCGCGTGCTGCGGGTGCGCCGCCAAGCCAGGGTAGCGTACGCGGCGGACCGCGCTATGGCTCTCGAGCCAGGCGGCCAGTTCACGCGCGTTGTCGCAATGCCGCTGCATGCGCAGGTCGAGCGTCTTGACGCCGCGCAGCGCGAGGTAGCTGTCAAACGGCCCGGCGACCGCGCCGACGGCGTTATGCAGGAAGCCAAGCTGCTCGCGCAGCGCGGCA
>JBBRXI010000049.1:0-11023 GCA_038248575.1 Burkholderiales bacterium
CATCGAATCGATGATCTGTTAGAATGAATCTGCTGCGGGTGTTACAACTTGGTGTTACAGAGGTTTGCCACTTTGTTGTCAAGCGGATGTTTTTAAAGGAATTTAATATTCCAGAAAGAGCATCCCGTCCACTCCGCCAACACCTAGACGCCTTGTATCTCGTCGAGACGACGATGCTACCTGGCGTTTTTCCGTTCACGCAGCGGGCGCACCACGCTGGCGAAAGCCCTTACGCTTGCCACACGCCATAGCCCTCCTCGCGCAAGGCGATGGCGAGTTCGACTTCCATGTCGCGCGCGCCGTCGTAGGGCATTGGGTTATAACATTCGTAAAGTGGCGGCAACAGGCGCAGCCCGAATTGCCTGACGTAGCGGTTCGACTGCACGCCGGCCTTGTGCTTGTCAAAACGCCGATCGGGGTCAAGACCCGTCATCCAGACATAGACGCAGGGCTTGCCCGGCTCGTAATCGGGGTTCGCTTTCCTGAACTTGCGCTCGTAGAGGACGTCGTTCGCCAATTCGATCACGTACACATGGTAGTGATCGCGCTTGCCCATCACCCGCTCGCCGGGCTATTGAACCACTGCCCGGCAGGCCGCAGTGGCGGCCGCCAAGTTCCTTTTTGGGCATGCGCTATAATCGCCGGTCGGCACTCCATCAACGGCGACGGGCTCGCCCCGCCTGTGGAAGCGGACAATTACAGGAAATGTGGATGAGGATACGAATCGGTTCTGCAGTGTTCACCCTGACGCGCATGCTTGGTCTCTCCGTTTGCCTGACGGTTGCCGGTTGCGCCACAGTGACGCCGGACACCGGTCGGTCCGCGCAGTCTGCCACGACCTCAGACGGTTTGCCCAGTTCGGCCGGCGCTCCGGCCAGAGCAGCGCCAACGCCGCTGGCCGGCAAAGCGGCGGTGACGACCGAGCGCCCGCTGCCGAAGATCGAAATTTCGATGGTGCAGTTCCCGCAGGCGATCGACCTCACCGCCGAGGCGAACGATCTTTTCCAGCGCATGCGCAACGGCTTTTCGATGCCCAACATCAACAGCGACCTGGTTCTCACCCACCAGCAGTGGTATCTGAACCGGCCGGATTATCTAAGGCGCATGGTCGAGCGCAGCAGCCTGTACATGCACCACATCGTCGAGGAACTCGAAAAGCGCGGCATGCCGATGGAGCTCGCTTTCCTGCCGATGGTCGAGAGCGCCTACAACCCGATGGCCTATTCGCGCGCCAAGGCGTCCGGCCTGTGGCAGTTCATACCGGCCACCGGCAAGCGCTACAAGCTCGACCAGAACTGGTGGAAGGATGAACGGCGCGACATCCTCGCCTCGACGACAGCGGCGCTCGACTACCTGCAATCGATCTACGCCATGCACGGCGACTGGCATCTGGCGCTGGCCTCCTACAACTGGGGCGAAGGCGCCGTCGGTCGGGCGATCAACAAGAATGCGGCGCAAGGCCTGCCGACCGACTACCTGAGCCTGACGATGCCGGGCGAAACAAAGAACTATGTACCCAAGCTGCAGGCGCTGAAAAACATCTTCGGCAACGCCACGCTCGTTGCCGAACTCGAGTTGCTGAAGATTCCCAACCGCCCCTTCTTCGCCACCGTCACGCAAGACGCAAACATCGACGTCAAACTCGCGGCCACTCTCGCCGACATGTCGCTCAAGGACTTTGTCGCGCTCAACCCCTCGCATAACCGGCCGGTGATCATGGCCGGAACGCCGCTCGTGATCCCGGCCGACAAGCTCGACTCCTTCGTCGCCAAGCTCAGCGAATACGAGCGCAGCAACAAGCCGCTTTCAGCGTGGCAATCCTATACGCTGCGACCCGGCGACAAGCTCGATAAAGTCGCCCGGCGCTTTGGCATGAGCGTCGCCGGTCTCAAAGCAGCCAACGGCCTCAAGGCGCGCGACAAGGTACATCCCGGTGCGACCTTGCTCGTCGCCAGCAAAAGCGGCGCGTCGCTCGCCTCGGCGGCACTCGCCGAGCAAGCGCAAAAACCCGAAGCGAAGCGCGTTTCGGCGACGGAAAAACCAGCCCGTACGAGCGAAACCCGCAAGGGCAAGACGCTCGCCAAGAGTGCCGCCGGCAAAGCCTCCGCGCGTACGGTCGAAGCGGCCAAACCAGAAAAGAAAGCGCTGCGCACGACGCGCTACACGGTGCGCGCCGGCGACACGCTGACGTCGATCGCCAGCAAGTTCAAGGTCGCCGCCGCCGACCTGAGGCGCTGGAACCGTCTGTCGAGCAATACCTTGGTCGCGGGAAAAACGTTGACCATCGAGCTCGCGCAAAACCCCTGAGCGCGACGCTCATTCCGGCGCAAGCCGGAGTCCGGCTTCAAGCGTTGCTCGCTAACGCGCGCTATCCAATCGCCCGGCGAAGTGGCAATGAACCGTATGTGTGTCGCTGACCGCGCTCGGCCCAGGGTAGTTCGCGCGGCACTCGTCAGCGGCGTAGGGGCAGCGCGGGTGGAAATGACAACCGGACGGCGGCTTCGCCGGCGACGGCGTTTCACCGGCGAGGCGGACGACATTGGGCTGGCGATCGAGATGCGGGCTGAGCACCGCCGAGAGCAGCGTCCGCGTGTACGGGTGCTGCGGCGAGCGCAAAACCTCGTCGACGCTGCCGCGCTCGACGATACGCCCGAGGTACATCACCGCGACGTCGTGCGCGAGATATTCGACGACGGCAAAATTGTGCGTGATGAAGAGGTAAGCAAGTCCAAGCTCTTCTTGCAAGGCTCTGAGCAAATTGAGGATTTGCGCCTGAACCGAAACGTCGAGGGCTGAAGTCGGCTCGTCGCAAACAATCAGCTCGGGCTGCACGGCGAGTGCCCGGGCGATCGCAATGCGCTGGCGCTGGCCGCCGGAAAATTCGTGCGGGTAACGCAGCGCCGCGGCAGCGTCGAGGCCGACCTGGTGCAGCAAGGCAGCGATCGCCGCGTCGAGCCCTCCCGCTACCTGCCCGCCGGCATCGGGCCGGCCCTTGTCGTTACCGGTTCTGGCCATAGCGAAAGCGTTCATGCCCTCGGCGATGATCTCGCCGACCGCCATGCGCGGATTCAGCGAGGCAAAGGGGTCCTGGAAAATCATCTGCATGCGGCGGCGCAGCGGTCTCAATTGACCGGAAGAAAGCGTCGTCAGCTCGCGACCGTCGAGCACGACGCGGCCGCCGGTCGGCTTGATCAGTTGGAGGATCGCCTTGCCGACCGTCGTCTTGCCGCAGCCCGACTCGCCGACGAGCGCCAGCGTACGGCCGCGCTCGAGAGCGAAGGAGAGCCCGTCGACCGCCTTGACGTGGCCGACCGTGCGCTGCAGGACGCCGCGCCGGATCGGGAAATGGACGCGCAGATCGGCGACCGTGAGCAGCACCGAATCGCCGGTGCCGGGCGTCGGCACCGGGCTCTCGGCGCGCGCCGCGTCGGCCACCGCCCGCTGCGGCTCGTCGAGCAGGTGGCAACGCGCGCGATGGCCGGCAACGCCGGTCTCGTACCACGGCGGCGCCTCGTCGCGACAGCGCTGCCAGGCGTGCGGACAACGCTCGGCAAAGCGGCAGCCGGCGGGCATCATTGAGAGCGCCGGCAACTGCCCGGCTATCGTCTCGAGCCGGGCGCCGCGGCGGGCCGGGTCGGGCAAGGCGGCAAAAAGCTTTTGCGTGTAGGGATGGCGCGGCGCCGAGAAAAAGGCCTCGCGCGGTGCTTCCTCGACGATCTGCCCGGCGTACATGACGGCGACGCGATGCGCCATCCGGGCGACGACGCCCAGGTCGTGCGTGATCAGCAGCATGCCCATCGCCCGCTCGGCCTGCAGGCCGCGCAGGAGATCGAGAATTTGCGCCTGGATGGTGACGTCGAGCGCCGTTGTCGGCTCGTCGGCGATCAGAAGGCGCGGGTCGCCGGCGAGCGCAACGGCGATCATCACGCGCTGCTTCATGCCGCCAGAAAGTTGGAACGGGTACTCGTCGAGGCGGCGTTCGGCGTCGGCAATGCCGACCGCGTCGAGGAGCTCCAGAGCGCGCCGGCGCGCCGCCTGCCCGCTGAGGTCGGCATGGCGGACGAGGACTTCGCCGATCTGCCGGGCGACAGTCATCACCGGGTTAAGGCTGGTCGCCGGCTCCTGGAAAATCATCGCCATGCCACCACCACGCACGGCGCGCATTTCGGCTTCGGGCAGCTGCAGCAGGTCCTGCCCGTCGAAAACGACCTCGCCGCCGAGAATCCGCCCGGCCGCCGGCAACAGGCGCAGCACGGAAAGCGCGCTCGCCGACTTGCCGCAGCCCGATTCGCCGAGCAGCGCGAGGCACTCGCCGGCGCTCACGTCGAAACTCACGCCGTCGACGGCCACGAGCACCGTCCGCGTCGCCGCATAGCCGCTGACAAAGCCCATGCGCAGGTCACGCACACGGAGGATCGGCGCCTGGCTCATGTTGCCCCCGCCAGGCGCGGATCGAAGGCGTCGCGCACGGCGTCGGCGAGCAGGTTGGCGGCGAGCACGAGGGCGAACATGAAGACGAAGGCGGCGGCCAGCGACCACCAGACCATCGGCTCGCGCGCCAGCTCCATGCGCGCGTTGTTGATCATCGTGCCGAAACTGATCATCGTCGGGTCGACGCCGATGCCGACGTAGGAGAGGACCGCTTCGGCGAGCACCAGGCTGGAGAAATCCATGACCAGTGCGATGATCACGATGTGCATCAGATTGGGCAGGATGTGGCGCCCGATGATGCGCAGGTCGGAGACGCCAAAGGCCTGCGCCGCCTGGATGTACTCGAGTTCGCGCAGCTTGAGCGTCTCGCCGCGCAGCAGCCGGCAGAGCCCGGTCCAGCTGGTCATGCCGAGGATCAGGCAGAGCGCCAGCAGGCGCAGGTCGGCGCGCTCGGCGGCGGTCTCAAACCATTGCGGGTGGGTGTCGATGACGACCTGCATCATGAGCACCGCGGCGGCGATCAGCAGCACGCCGGGAATCGAGCTGAGCGTCGTGTACAGATACTGAATCAGGTCGTCGACCCAGCCGCGAAAGTAACCGGCCAGAAGTCCGAGAAAGATCGCCAGAGGCAGCGTGACGAGCGTCGTCACGAGGCCGATGACGAGCGCCGTGCGCACGCTTTTCAATATCTGGTAGAGCACGTCCTGGCCGACCTTGTCGGTGCCGAAAACGTGATAGTCGCCGGCCAGCGCGGCGATCGGCAGCAGCACCAGCAAGAGGGCACCGAGCGCGCCGAGGACGGCGCACCAGGCGAAATCGGTTTCTCCGCCGATCAGCGTGCGCCACGCTGCAGGCAGCGAACGCCCGCTGCGGCGCGCGAGGAAAGCAGTGCAGGCGAGCGCGGCAGCCGCCCACAGCGCCAGCGCGCTGGCCGCCGCGACGAGCACGCGCCGGGCAATATCGGCCTCGCGCTGCGCCACATCACCCGCCAGATGCGCGCCGCCGAATTTCAAGCGGGGAAAGTCGCGGTGCTGGCGGATGCTGCCGTCGGCGTCAGTAACTTCGATCGCCTCCTTGGCGTAGGCGTGCGTCGCGAGCGGCTCGGAGTATGTTTTCTCGTTGCGTAAACGGAGCGGGCTGGCCAGCACGTCGAGCAGCGAGAGCACTTCGATGGCGTAGACGACGGGCGCTTCCTTGCTGTTTTCGCGGCTCTCGAGGCGTGGCCGATAATGGACCGAATCGAGCAGGCCGACGACGAGGAAAACGATCAGCACGGTCGCTGCCGCCATCCCCGGACGGCTGCGACCGACCCGCCGCCAGGCCGCGCGCAAGGGCGGGTTACGCAGCGACAGCCGGACGAGAACGATCGCCGCGAGAACAAGCAGCCAGATGAGCAAGTCGGACCACAGCAGGACGGGGAGAAAAGTCATCTGCGGCAAAAGAAAAATCTACCGCACAGGCGCAGAGACGCAGAGAAAACGCCGAGAAATCTTTTTCGCGGTTCTCTGCGGCCCCTCTGCGCCTCTGCGCCTCTGCGGTGGGTGTTGACGGTCATGAACTCACGCAAAGCGGATCCGCGGATCGACGAAGGTGTAGGAAATATCGGTCAGCATCAGGCCGACGATGTAGAGCACCGAGCCGATGAAGACCATGGCGCGGACGACGGCAAAGTCCTGCGCGTTGATCGCGTCGATGGTGTAGCTGCCAAGACCGGGGATGCCAAAGAACGATTCGGTGAGCAGCGAGCCCATGAAGAGCAATGGGATGACGACGACGACGCCGGTCAGAATCGGGATCATCGCGTTGCGCAAGACGTGGCGGAAAAGCACCGTCACTTCGGACAGGCCCTTGGCGCGGGCAGTGCGCACATAGTCCTTGCCGATCTCCTCGAGAAAGATCGTCCGGTACCAGCGGGCCGACGAGCCGAGCCCCGAAACGATGCCGATCAGCACCGGCAGGATCAGGAATTTCCAGGCAGCCAGTTCGCTGCCGAAGCCGGAGATCGGCACCAGCCGCCACAGCTTGCTGATCAAATACTGGCCGCCGATGATGTAAAACAGGCCCGAGATCGACATCATCGCCACGCACAGGACGACGCCCCAGAAATCGAGGCGGCTGGCGCGGAAGAAAACGAGGACGAGCGCGAAACTGACGGTCACGAACAGGCCGAGAACGAAGGTCGGCAAGGCAATGGCCAGCGACGGGCCCATGCGCGAGGTGATCTCGCGCGCGATGTCGCGGCCGTCCTCGGCGCGGCCAAAGTCGCCGACGAACATGCGCGCCGACTTGGCGAAGAAAATCGTTTCGGTCAGCGTCGCGACGCCGCTCGCCTGGGTATTCACGAAGAGCGGCTTGTCATAGCCGCGCTCGACCTTCCAGCGCGCGATCGCCTCGGCGGTGACGCGCTTGACGCCGAGCTGCATGCGCGCCATATCGTCGGGCGTATTGACGACGAAGAACAGCGCGAAGGTAATCAGATTCACGCCAATCAGGATCGGAATCGCATAAAGCAGCCGGCGGACGAGGTAGGCGAGCATGAGGGTTTAAGGGCAAAAAAAGGTTCTGCTCACGGGATACCCCGCGCCGTTCCGCGTTCGCGGCGGCGGTAGCTGACAAAAGCCGGAACCAGCACGGCGAGCAGGAGGAGCGCTCCGCCGGCCAGCGGCCAGAGCACCGGTTCGTTCCATGCATGACGTTGCTTCTCGCGCAGCGCGACGTCAACGCGCTGGTACTTGAGCGTGTTGTTGCCGACATCGATCGGCTTGCGGTTGTGCAGCCAGGCGTGGCCCAGCGTGTAACTCGTCGGATGAAAGCCGAAAATCCACGGCGCATCGTCCTGCAGGATGCGGTTCATACGGGCAATCAGCGCCAGCCGTTTCTCGCCGCTCGCCCCGTCGTTCTCCATGTCTTTCATTTGCGCGTAAAGGCGGTCGAACTCGGGGCTTGCGTAGTTCGACGCGTTTTCGCCGCCGGTCGCCACCTTGCCTTCGGAGCCGGCGAGCAGGAAGAAGAAGTTCTCCGGATCCGGGTAGTCGGCGTTCCAGCCGAGGTAATAGAGTTGCACCGCGCCCTTGCGCACCTTTTCCTGAAAGCGGTTGAAGTCGGTCGAACGCACGACGAGCTGGATGTCGAGTTTGGCGAACTGACGCGTCAGCCAGTCGAGGCGCGATTTGTCGCCCATGCCGCCGCTCGTCGTATCAAGGTAGAGGACGAGCGGCTCGCCGGTCTTCGCGTCGCGCCCGTTGGGCCAGCCGGCGTCGGCCAAGCGCTGGCGCGCCGCTGCGACGGATTTTCGCCGCGCCTTGCCGTCGACCCAGTCATAGACGACCGGATTCATTCCGGCTTCGCCGTCGCGGTAACCGAAGATGCCGGGCGGCAGCGGACTCATCGCGGCGACGCCACGCCCGTTCATGAAGATCGAAATGAATTCTTCCTGATCGATGGCCATCGACAGCGCCTGGCGCAAGAGCCGGCTGCGCTCGGCGCCGACGCCGTCGCTGCTGTTGCCACCCTCGCCTACTATCGGATCGAGCAGGTTAAAGCCCATGTAGAAGGTCGACGGACGAACGCTGGTCAGCAGGCGTATGCCCTTCTCGCGCATTTCGTCGGAGAGCTGGACGTCGCCCGACACGTTGAGCCGCACCGCCTGGTCGAAGCTGTCCGACGAAATGCCGGAGGCATCGTAGTAGCCCTGCAGGAATTTATTCCAGTAGGGGATGCTCTCCTTTTCGCGCGAGAAAACAGCCTTGTCGATGATCGGCAGCGGCTGGCCGCAGTCGGCGAGCAGGCCGGCGTCACGATCTTCGGGCTGGCCTTCGCAGGGGTAGGTTTCGCCGTGATAGTTCGGATTGCGCGCCAGTACCATGCGACTGTTCGGGTTGTTCTCAAGCAGCATGTAGGGACCGCTGCCGACCGGATACCAGTCGAGCGTCAGGTTCTTTTCGGCCATACCCGGCTGACTATAGAAACGGTCGACTTCGCGCGCCACCGGCGCGAAAAAAGGCATGGCCAGCCAATAGACGAACTGCGGGTATTTGCCGTTGAGCGCAATGCGCAGCGTGTAGCGATCGACACGCGTCACGCCCTCGAGGTCAAAGCGGTCAAGGTCAATCCAACTCGCCTGCGGCAACGCCTGGGCTTCGCGCTGCAAAGCCGCACCGAGTTCTTTGAGGCCGACGATGCGCCCGGCCATCATGCCGAAGATCGGCGAGTGCAGGCGTGGGTGGGCCAGCCGCTTGATCTCGTAAATGTAGTCATCGGCGATGAGTTCGCGCGTCCCGCTGTGCGTAAAGTCGGCGATCGTCTCGACACCGCGTAGCGCGTCTCGATCCAGCACCGCGTAGACCGGCTGGCCGCCGGGATCGAGCGCAAAAGCCGGGTGCGGCTGATAGCGGATCCCCGGACGTATGCGGATCTCATAGACGCTGCGGGCGATCGCTGCGGCCGGCGCGTCGGGCGCCAGTTCCCGGCCGGCAGCGTCGTAATAGCGGGGCGTCGGAACCGCCTCGGCAGACCCGGCGATCAGCGTGTAGGGCCGCTTAAGGTAATGGTATTGCAGCGGCGGCTCGTAGATCTGCGCGGTGAAGGTATTCTCGTCCTCGGTGTAGGACTGCACCGGGTCAAGGTGCTTGGGCCGTTCGGTAAACGCCGAATAGAGGATGTTCTGACCGCGCTCGCTCGCCGGGTAGGGGTCGTTCTGCTCGCTGCTGCACGCGGCGACCAGCAACAGCAACGACAGGCAGACCAGGCGGATGAGCGGCATGCGACAAGTGTAGCGCGAAGCGTCGGTTTTTTGCGGCCGCGGCGGACGATGACGCAGACTGCGGCTCAGTTTGTCACCCGAATCCCCTATAATGCAGGCCACGCCGAGCCCTTTACGACACCCAAGCTGTCACAACCCTTCCGGAGAACCCATGGGATTTCTTGCCGATAAGCGCATTCTCATCACCGGCGTATTGTCGAAGCACTCGATTGCTTATGGCATCGCCAAGGCCTGCCACCGCGAAGGCGCGCACCTGGCCTTTACCTACCAGAACGAGCGTTTCCTGGACCGTATCAACAAGTTCGCGGCGGAGTTTGACAGCACGCTCGTCTTGCCGTGCGACGTCTCGGAAGACGCACAGATTGACGCGCTCTTTTCCGCTCTGGCAACGCATTGGGACGGACTCGACGGTCTCGTGCATTCGATTGCCTACGCGCCAACCGAAGCGATCGAAGGCGACTTTCTCGACGGCATTTCGCGCGAGTCTTTTCGCATCGCTCACGACGTCTCCTCGTACAGCTATCCGGCGCTGGTCAAGGCGGCGCGCCCGCTGCTGCTCAAGGGCAACAATCCGGCTGTTCTCGCGCTCACCTATCTTGGCGCCGAGCGCACGATGCCCAACTACAACACCATGGGTCTGGCCAAGGCGAGCCTTGAAGCAGCGACGCGTTATCTCGCCTTTTGTCTTGGCCCGCAAGGCATTCGCGCCAATGCCGTTTCGGCCGGCCCGATCAAGACGCTGGCGGCCTCGGGGATCGGCAATTTCGGCAAGCTGCTGGCCTACAACGCGCACAACGCGCCCCTGCGCCGCAACATCACCATCGACGAGGTCGGCAATGCCGTCGCTTTTCTGCTCTCCGATCTGGCGAGCGGCATTACCGGCGAAATCATGTACGTCGATGGCGGTCTCAATACCACGGCGCTCGGCAACGCCGACCCGCTACCGTAGCGCCTGCGCCAAGGCAATGCGGCGGAAGGCGCCGGCATTGCCGCTCGTTGCGATTTAATCAGCAATTGTCGTTTTTACGACAATGCACGACAATCGACCGATGAAGACCTTCGACGCCATCGAAGTCCGCCGTCTGGCGCTAGCCAAGGGTTACCTGGCGCTGCTTGCCGCGCAACCGGGTCGGCCACTGGCACTCTTCGCGCCGCGGCGCGTCGGCAAGACTTTTTTCCTCGATCACGACCTTGCCCCGCAGGCCAAGAACGCCGGGATGTTGCCGGTCTATGCCGACCTCTGGTTGCACAAATCAGCACCGCTCGAGGCGATCAACCACGCGCTTGAAGAGGCGCTCGACGATCTCCGGGTGCCGGCTAGCGCGGCCGGCAAGCTCGCCAAAACACCGGTGAAGAAGATCGGCCTGCTCGGCGCCAGCGTGGACCTTGGCGATGAACCGCAGCGCCGTGATCTTCCGCATGATGCAGGGCTGCGTCTGGACGCGCTCGTTACACGCCTTGCGCGGGAACACGGCGCGCCCGTTCTGCTCATGCTCGACGAGGTGCAGACGCTTGGCGACGCCAGCGACGGGATTGGCCTGGTGGGCGCCTTGCGCGCCGTCCTGCACAAACGCCGCAAGGAACTCTCTGCGGTGTTCACCGGTTCGTCGCAGGAAGGGCTGGCGCGGCTGATGAATACGGCCGGCGCACCGATGTATCAGTTTGCCCAGATCATCGATTTTCCCGTTCTTGGCGACGACTTCATGCGTCTACTCGCCGAGCACTTTCAAAGCGTCCATCCGGGCAAGCAGCTTGACCTCGACGAATTGCGCGAGGGCTTCCGGAAAATCGGCTACAAGCCGGCCCTGATGCGTGACGTCGTCAAGGCGA
>JBBRXI010000050.1:0-10998 GCA_038248575.1 Burkholderiales bacterium
GGTGAACGCGGCTTTGACGACGGCAAGCTGATCGGGCGTCAGTCGAATACCGTCGATCTTTCGCCAGCTGTCGCTCGAGGTCAGCGAGAGTTCTGCCATGTCGCGACCGGCGGCCGAAAGGTGCATAACACGATTCCAGGCGACGGTCGCCGTAGAGCTGCCGCCCCTCTCCTTTAGATCGGCTGGCAGGTCTTGCCGATAGCGGGACGCAGCGTACGAGGCCGACCAGGTGTTGTAGCCAAAGGGAATAGCGAGCGCAGCGACACCGACTTCACTACGGCTCGAGCGCAGATAAGTGAGCCCGACGTTGTCCAGCAGCCCCAGCGTGTTGTCCAGACTGAGCGAGGCGCGGGTGCGCTCGCGGCCGGTTGCTTTAGCGCCTTGGTTGTCGAGCGCGAGTTGTAACCACGAAAACTTCGTTTCGGTCAGCAGCAGGTCGACGAGACTGGTCGTCGACGACTGGCCGGGCAGGATACGCACTTCAGCCTGGTAGCGGCGCAGCCGCTGAATTTGCTGCACACCCTGCTCGATGTCCTGCAGCACCAGAAGATCGCTGGGCTGGCCCGGGAACGCGTTCTGCACGCCGGTTTCGAGCGGCTGATTGCCAGCCGTGTACGCATCGATGCGCCCAGGAAGCAGCTCAATGTTCAGGACGTTTGCGCCAGGATCCACCCCGACGACGGTGGCCCGGCTCGTAACGAGGCCTTGCGTGACGAGTTGCGCGTTCAGTTGCCGGAGCAGCAGGGAGATACGCTGTTGGCCGATATCGAGGCGCTGGTAGGGCGCAATCAGGCTTTCAATCTGGCTGTCGCCCAGCAGGTCGTTCGCCTTGATGTTGATCGCCGGCGAACGCAGAACCGGCATCGGCTCTGCGACGTCTTCCGGTCGCGCAGCGAGCGCCGGTTGAACAGCAGGCTTAGGCAGGGCCGGCGCGGCCTGCACTTCTTCTTGCCGCTGGCGCTGCAGCATTTCCTGGCGCAACTGGATCGCCGGATCCTGCTGCGCGATGGCGCACGGGGCTACGGTGGCAAAAAGGAAATACAGAAGAGGGAAACATCGGGTCGCGAAGGCGGCGAAAACGGCTCGGAATGGTGCGCACGGTTTTCCCAAGACCCGGCGCGAGACGCGTCTGACCGATACCTGTAACGGCATGAACACTCCGATGCTAAAAAATGTGCTCGCGGCTATCGTTCTTTTTCTTCGGCGACTGTAAATACCTGTTGCAACAACGTCAAGATGACGGCGGAATTGCCGCGTGTCAATTCCACGGTCCTGGCCGACGGATTCTAGCGGCCCAATGTGGACGACGAAGCGCTCGCCCAGCACATCGTCGAGATGTTCGAAAAGACGATTGAGCTGGTATCGGTTTATGTCATCAGATGCTGGCGAAAGTCGCCCTCGACCAATCACTGTCCGTACCAGTAGCGCCGCCGTTCGCTGCGCCACGCCGTGACGCTGGCTGCGTCGCCGAGCACGATGCGCAGCGCGCCGTCGCGGTCGGTGCGCCATTGCCGGCTCGCTGCGTAGCGGGCGAGCACCTCGGGTCGCGGATGATTGAAAGAATTGCGGTAGCCCACCGAGAAAATCACCTCACGCGGCCCGACCGCGGCGATGAACTCCGGCGTCGACGAACTGTTGCCGCCGTGATGCGGGGCCAGCAGCACGGTGCTCGGTAACAGCGACGGCGAGCGTGCGATGAGCGCCCTTTCGTCAGCCGCTTCGATGTCGGCGCTGAGCAGGACGCTGCCGCCGGCAGTCGCCACATGGACGACGCAACTCATGTTGTTCGACTTCCTGGACGGATTTTGATAATCGGCCGGTAGCGGGTGGAGCACGGAGAAATCGACGCCGTCCCAGTGCCAGCGCTGACCGCTGCGACAGCGTTCGCCGAGTTCGGCGACCGATGACAGCGTGCGGGTGATGGCCAAATGTTCCTGCACGGCACGGGTGCCGCCCGAATGGTCCTTGTCGCGATGCGAGACGACGAGCGTATCGAGCCTGCCAATACCGGCCGCGCGCAAGAACGGAACGACAACGCGCAGCCCGGCGTTGGCCTGCGCGCTGTAGGCCGGGCCGGTATCGTAGAGCAGGCTGTGCTCAGCGGTACGTACGAGAACCGCGAGCCCCTGGCCGACGTCGAGCACGTCGACCCACGCCGCGCCGGGCGGCGGCCGCGGCGCTGGCCAGAAGAGCGCCGGCAGCAGCAGGCAGAGCCCCAGCCAGCGCGCCGAAAAGCCGCGCGGCAAGAGTAGCCAGATGACGCCGGCGAGCGCAATTGCCGACGCCCAGAGCGGCGGCGCCGCCTGTTGCCAGACCGGCCACTGCGCCAGCCACTCGAGCAGGCGCATCAGCTGCGCGAGCAGCCAGTGGTCGGCATAGAGCAAGGGCGGCCACGGGATGACGGCAAAGAGCAACGCCAGCGGCGTGATGACAAAACTGACGAGCGGAATGGCCAACGCATTGGCGAGCGGGGATACGAGCGAAAACTGCTGGAAAAAAAGCAGCAACAGCGGCACGCTGCCGACGGTAACCGCCCATTGCGTGAACCCCCACTGGGCAAGGCTTGCGCGCCAGCCGCCGACACTGCCGAGGCGCGAACTGCCCGCGTAAAAGAGCAGCGCGACGGCGCCGAAGGAGAGCCAGAATCCGGTCGCCAGGACCGCCCACGGATCGAGCAGCAGCACGGCGAGCAGGGCGAGCAGTAGCGTCCGGCTGGCGCCGAGGTTGCGCCCCGACCACAGTGCGACGGCCAGCACCGTGAGCATGTAGAGCGTGCGCTGGGCCGGCACTTCGAACCCGGCGAGCAGCGTGTAAATGAAAGCCGCCAGCCAGCCAGCGACGACCGCCGCTTTCTGCGCCGGCAGACGCAGCATGAGTCGCTCGCTGCGCCGCCACAATGCGTTAACCGCTCCGGCGAGAAGCGCGGCGATCATCGTGACATGAAGGCCGGAGATCGACACCAGGTGCGTGATGCCGGTGCGGCTGAAAATGGTCCATTGCTCGTTGGGTATTGCGCGCTGGTCGCCGACCGCGAGCGCGATGAGCACGCCGACGTACGGCGCGTCGGCGAGCGCGGCGACAAAGCGGCTGCGCACGATGTCGCGCAACCGCTCGACGACGGTGCCGGGTCGCCAGACGAAGGCGCTAAGGCGCGCGGCGTCTTTGCCCTGGCGGATTGTTCCGGTCGCCCGGATATCGCGCTCGAGCAACCACGCCTCGTAGTCAAAGCCGTGCGCGTTGGCGTTGCCCTGCGGCCGCTTCAGACGCACCGTGAAACGCCAGCGTTCGCCCGGGCGCACCGGCTTGACGGCGCCGCCCTCGCCCGCCACGTCGCCTTCGTCGCCATCGTCGCCTTCGTCCCAGGCGTGGTACCACGAGAGAGCGATTCGGCGCGGCACGCTTGGCGGCACCTCGCCGGCGATCGCCGTGGCATTCGTCACGCCGGCAATCGACGCGGCGTTCGTCACGCCGGCGGTCGACGCGGCGTTCGTTAACTCGACGTCGAAGACGAAGCGTTCGCCGCGCTCAAAACGCTGCGGCAGCGCGGCGATGATTCCGGTGATCTCGATGTCGCGGCCTTGCCACGTTTCGGGCAGCTGATCGGCGAGCCGCTGCTTTGCCATGCCGCCGGCCCAGGCGAAACCGAGCACAGCGCAACAGACGAACGACAAGAGGGTCGACAGCGGTGACGCGCGGCGTAGGGCGAGGAGAATTCCGCCCAGTGCGAGCCCGGCGAGTATGCCAATCAGGTCGGCGGCGGGCAAATCCGCCTGGACCTGCAGGAGGGCCACACCGCACGCAAAGCCGACGATGGGAAGGCGCATTTATGTCATGACCTGGCGGATTCAAATGACTTGGCTTCGCGATGCACGGACGGCCTATTCGTTGCGAAAATCAGCGTGGATCGCGCACGGTCATATCTGCTATATTGAGGCGCTTGGCGCGCGCGACCGCTTTGCGGCAGCGACCTACTTGTGCGCAGCAAATTGGAAAAACTATTATGCGACTTAAAACACGGGTTTTGATCATCGTTGCCGCTTCGCTCGCCGCGCTGCTGATCATGGGTTCCATGGGCCTCTATGCGATGCGCGCGAGCATGCTGCAGGAACGCCGCGCGCAGATCGCGCAATTACTCGATTTCGCCGAGTCGCAACTGCGCTACTTCCATGGCCTCGAGACGTCCGGAAAGATCAGCCGGGGAGAGGCACAGGCGAGAGCCAAAGAGGCGATCGGTGCGCAACGCCAAGGCAAGGACAACTACTTCTTCATCCGCAGCTTGACCGACGATTATTTCGTCCTGCATCCAATAGCCAGCCGCATGGGCAAACCCGATGACGGCGGCCGGTTGCCCGACGGGCGAACCGTCGTTCAAGCGTATCGTGAAGGCTTGGCGGCGAGCAAGGACAACAAAACGTTTTTCGAGCTCAATACCCTGCGTCCCGGTGCTCAGGAAGGGAAGCGATTCCCCAAGCTCAATGGTGCGATCAAGTTTGAACCGTGGGGCTGGATGGTGGGAATAGGCTTTTATCTTGATGACATCGACGCGCGTTTCTGGAAGCAATCGATAGCACTCATTGTGCTCGGCAGCATATTGATTTTGGCGCTCGGCGCACTCGTCTTTCGCATGCGCACGGTTATCCTCAGGCAGCTCGGCGGCGAGCCGCACGATGCTGCAGAGAGCATAAAGAAGATCGCCAACGGCGATCTGAACGTCGACATCCCGCTGCGAAAAAACGATACCGACAGCCTCATGGCCTCGCTCAAGGTGATGCAGATGAAGCTCAAGAACATCACGTCGTCGATCCAGGAGAACACATCTACGCTGAGCGAGCAGATCAATACCTTCGACGCCATCGCCAAGGATTACGCGCAAACAAAGTCGGACGAATCGTTTGCCGCCCTGCTCAAATCCGTAAAAAAGCTTGGCCGGACGGCCGACATTCTGGGCAAATCGATCTCGCGTTTCAAGCTCTAAGAACCTGCACCCGCGGGCTGCGCTAGCCGCAAGAAGAGGATTAGTTGAGGTGAATAGTGGAAGCCTCCGTTAGCTTGCATATCACGCCAAAGGGCCTCGACGAACTCGATCGCCGGGCCTACAAGCTCAGCACGCGCAAGCGCAGCGTATTGATCCTCCTCGCCAAGCCGCAAACTGTCGCCGAGCTGACGCGCCGCAGCGTCTTTCAGGAAGACATCGTCGAAGACATCCAGATTCTCGTGCGCGACGGCTTCATCGCGCTGGAGCGCGCTGGCGCCGGGCCAGCGGCGGCGCCCGAAACAGTGGCGGCCGTAACACCGCTTGCCGGAGAACTGCACCTTGGCGAAGAAGTCATGCTGTCCGAAGCGAAGTTCCTTCTGGTCGATTTCTGCGTCGACAGTTTCGGTACGCAGTCGCAAGCGTTTGTCGACGAAATCCGAACGTGCCGGAGCGCCAAAGATCTGGACGTATACCTGCGCACGATTGTCACGGCGACACGAAGGGTCTGTCCGCATCGCTTCGCTATCCTGGCCAGCGTGGTCAACGAAATCAACGCCACGGCGTGAGCGGCAAGCGGCGCAGCCGATCCGGTTTACGTCGGTTCGCCGGACCAGTCACTGCGTAATGTCTTGAAGATCGCGAGCTGGTTCGGGTAGCGCCGCGAGCGTTACTGCGTAAGGTCGACAAACGCCCCGTCGCGCAGTGTCAGGATACGGTCGGCGCGCGCGGCAAGTCCGGGGTCGTGCGTGACGATGACGAAACTGGTCTGCCGCGCGCGATTGAGAGCAAGCATCAACGCGAAGACCGACTCGGCGGTTTGCCGGTCGAGGTTGCCGGTCGGCTCGTCGGCAAGCACGCAGGCCGGTTCGGTGACGAGTGCGCGGGCGATTGCTGCGCGCTGCCGTTCGCCGCCGGAAAGTTCGGAAGGCCGATGGTCGAGGCGGTGCCCGAGCCCGACTTCGGAGAGAACGATCGCCGCCCGTTCCTCGGCTTCCTGCTTCGCGACACGGCGGATATAGAGCGGCATGGCGACGTTGTCGAGCGCGGTGAATTCGGGCAGCAGGTGATGGAACTGGTAGACGAAGCCGAGATGGCGGTTGCGCATGACGCCGCGCTCGGCGTCGCTGATTTTCGCCAGATCGCGGCCCATCAGCTCGATGCTGCCGGCGCTCGCCGAATCGAGGCCGCCGAGCAGGTGCAGCAGCGTGCTCTTGCCCGACCCCGACGCGCCGACGATGGAAACGCGTTCGCCGGCGACGACTTCGAGATTGACACCGAGCAGCACCGGCACTTCGGCGCCTTCGCCGGTGCCCTGCCGGTAGATTTTCGTCAGCCCGGCACACGAAAGAACGACGCGCGGCCCGTCCGCCGCTGGCGGGCGATCATTCATAGCGCAAGGCCTCCGCCGGATTGACGCGGGACGCCCGCCAGCTCGGGTAAATCGTCGCCACCAGCGAGAGCACGAAAGACACGCCGGTGATCGTCATGACGTCGTCCCACCGCAGCTCGGACGGCAGGTTGGAGATGTAATAAACCTCTTTCGACATGAATTGCGTACCGAGCAGGCGTTCGATGAAGGGGACGACGATATCGACGTTGAGCGCCAGCACGACGCCGCCGGCGACGCCAAGACCCAAGCCGATGAAGCCGATCAGCGCGCCCTGCACCATGAAGATCGCCATCACGCTGCCCGGGCTTGCGCCGAGCGTGCGCAGGATGGCGATGTCCGACTGCTTGTCGGTGACCGCCATGACCAGCGTCGACACGATATTGAACGCGGCGACGGCGACGATCAGCGAGAGGATGATGAACATCATGTTCTTTTCGATCTGCACGGCGCGAAAAAAGTTGGCGTGGCTGCGCGTCCAGTCGCTGATGTAGGCCGCCGTATCGAGACGGTTGGCGAGCTGGCGGGCGATCGCCGGCGCCTTGAAGAGGTCGTCCAGTTTGAGGCGCACACCGGAGACGCGGTCTTCGAGGCGATAGAGGAGCTGCGCGTCGGCCATGCCGATCAGCGCCAGCCCGCTGTCATACTCGAACATGCCGACCTCGAAAATCCCACTGACCTTGAAGGTCTTGAGCCGCGGAATGACGCCAGCCGGCGTGACGACGCCCTGCGGCGCGATCACCGTCACCTTGTCGCCGACGAAGATGCCGAGCGCGCGCGCCAGTTCGCTGCCGAGAACGATGTTGAAGGAATCGGCCGACAGCGAGTCGAGGCTGCCTTCCTTCATGTGCGTGCGAAAATCGACGACCTTGTCTTCGAGGTCGGGAACGACGCCACGCACCATCGCGCCGCGCACCGCCTGGCCGAAAGAGAGCATGCCTTGCGCCTGGACAAACGGCGCCGCGGCGAGCACGCCCGGCTGCGTTCGCGCCTGCTCGGCGACGCCTTGCCAGTCGGCCATTTCGCCGTTGGCACCGGAAATCTGGATATGCGAGACGACGGCGAGAATGCGCCCGCGCAGCTCGGTCTGAAAGCCGTTCATGACCGACAGCACGACGATCAGCGCGGCGACGCCGAGCGCGATGCCGAGCATCGATATCATCGAGATGAACGAGATGAAGTGATTGCGGCGTTTGGCGCGCGTGTAGCGCAGGCCGACCATCAGTTCGTAGGGTAAGGCCATCCGTCGCGGGTGCTCATGTCGGGGTTCGATGTCAATGGTTTACCGATGCTGGCTGGGTCAGCGCGAAGCGGTAAAAGCGCAAAACCGCTATGGTACACTTTTCCCGCCTGATCTTGCCGCGATGATGCCCCACTCCCCGCCCGGCGAACCTGGCAGAATCCTCCCAGGCCTGCCTATCCCATGCACCTGACATTGATCGTTCCGGAACTGATCTGGCCCGAGCCCGACGACGGCGCGACTTTCGCCGCGCTCGATTGTCCCGAGCTTGCGACCTTGCTGACGCGCAGCCGGCGCGTCCGGCGTCCGCCACAATCGCTCGAAGCGACGCTGAGCGACGCCTTCGGCCTGTCCGACGGGGCGCCCTACGCGGCGCTGCGCCTGCTCGGCGAAAACGCTGCGCCGGACCTCGGGCCGAGTATCTGGCTGTGCAGCGACCCGGTCCATCTGCGCTTTCATCAGCAGCGGCTGATCGTCGCCGACAGCGGCAGTTTCGCCATTACGCTCGACGAAGCGCGCGCGCTCGTCGATGCGCTCAACGCTCAGCTTTCTCCGGCCGGACGCTTTCACCTCGCCACGGCCGACCGCTGGTACCTCGAGCTTGCCGCAAACATCGCGCTTGAGCGCTTTGACGTTCCGCCGCTCTCGGCGGTTGCCGGTCGCGGCGTCGAACGTCTGCTGCCCGAAGGCAGCGAAACGCAGGCGCTGCGCTCGCTGCTCAACGAAGCGCAAATGCTGCTGCACGCGCACCCGGTGAATGTGCAGCGCGAAAACGCCGGACAATTGCCGATCAACAGCCTCTGGCTGTGGGGCGCGGGAAAACTGCCGCAACGGCGCGAAAGCGGCTTTGACGGGGTATGGAGCGCCAACCCGCTGGCCCGCGGACTGGCAAAATCGGCCGGCGTACCAAGTCATCCGTTGCCCGCCGACGCGGCGACTTTGTTGGCGCACACGGCCGCCTATAACCGCCACCTCGTCGTTCTCGAGGATCTGTTGCCGGCGGTGCAGTACGAAAACGGAAAGTCCTACGGCGAGGCCATGCGTTGGCTCGAAACGCGCTGGTTTGCGCCGCTGCGCCAGGCGCTCATACGCGGAACGCTCGCTCGCCTGAGCATTGAAGCGCCGACGGCATACGCTGCGCTCACCTGGCACAGCGGGCGCAGCGCGCAGTGGAAATTCTGGCAGCGGGCACAGCCGCTCGCCGAACTGGCACAGGAATTGGCCACAGCGTAAAAATCAACGGCGAACAGAAAACGTGGTCGGCACCCAGGCGACCGAGTTTGCGAGTCGTTGGCGGTGAAACTTTGTCTCTTGGTGTCTTGGGGCTCGGCTTTTCCCGTAAACTGAGCGCATGACTCAACTCAAAGCGCGCTCGGTCCCGCCGCGGTTCCAGTGGCAACTCGAACAGCAGGGCTTGCACCCGCTGCTCGCTCGGCTCTACGCGGCGCGCGGCATCGAAGCGCGCGGCGAACTCGATTACGACCTTAAATCGCTGCTGCCGCCGGCCCTGCTGACCAACGCGGCGCAGGCCGCCGTGCTGCTCGCCGACGCCCTCGAAGCCGAGGCCAGAATCCTCATCGTCGCCGATTACGATTGCGACGGCGCGACCGCCTGCGCGGTCGGCATCCGCGCTTTGCGTGCGCTGGCCGGGACGGACAACGCACGGACGACGATCAGCTATCTCGTCCCCAACCGCTTCACCACCGGCTATGGACTGACGCCCGAGATCGTCGATCTCGCGGCGACGATGACGCCAGACCTCATCGTTACCGTCGATAACGGCATCGCCAGCGTCGCCGGCGTCGCGCGCGCCAACGAACTGGGCATCGCGACGCTGATCACCGACCACCACCTGCCGGCCGACGAATTGCCGGCGGCGACCTGCATCGTGAACCCCAACCAGCCGGGTTGCGCCTTCCCAAGCAAGAGCCTGGCCGGCGTCGGCGTCATGTTCTACGTCATGCTCGCGCTGCGCGCCGAGTTGCGCACGCGCGACTGGTTCGCCGCCGGCTCCGGGCGGCGCGAACCGAATCTCGGCGCGCTGCTCGATCTGGTCGCGCTGGGTACCGTCGCCGACGTCGTCAAGCTCGATCGCAACAACCGTATCCTGGTCACGCAAGGGCTGCGCCGCATCCGCGAGGGCAAACTGACGCCGGGGCTGCGCGCGATTTTCCGCGCCGCCGGGCGCGAACCGGCCAAGGCGACGAGCCTTGATCTCGGCTTCATCGTTGGCCCGCGGCTCAACGCCGCCGGTCGGCTCGCCGACATGTCGCTCGGCATCGAAGCGCTGATCACCGACGATGACGCGCGCGCAATGAATATCGCGCAGGAACTCGACGCACTCAACCGCGACCGCAAGAACATCGAGGCCGGCATGCAGGACCAGGCGTTGCTCCACCTCGAAACGCTCGCGGCCAGCGCGGGTGCCGGTGTTTCGTTGTTCGACCCGCAGTGGCACCAGGGCGTCATCGGCATCGTCGCCGCGCGCATCAAGGACCGGCTGCACCGCCCGGTATTCGCTTTCGCGCGCGGCAACGACGGCGAACTCAAGGGCTCGGGCCGTTCAATACCGGGCCTGCATCTCAGAGATGCGCTCGACCTGATTTCGAAGCGCGCGCCTGGCCTGCTGTTGCGTTTCGGCGGCCACGCGATGGCCGCCGGCGTGACCATCCAGGAGGTCGATTTCGGGCGCTTCAGCGCGCTCTTCACCGCCACCGCCGATGAGCTGCTGGCGCCGGCCGATTTGACGCGTACGCTGGAGACCGATGGCCAGCTCGAGGCCAGTTACTTCTCGATCGCCACCGTCCGCCTGCTCGAGAACGAAGTCTGGGGCCAGGGGTTTCCGGCGCCGCTGTTCGAGGATGAATTCATCGTCGAAAGCCAGCGCGTGCTCAAGGAGAAACATCTCAAGATGCGTCTGCGCAAAGGTGCACAACAACTCGACGCGATTCACTTCAATTTCTGCGCCGCAACCGGCAACCGCATCCGCGCCGCCTACCGGCTCTCGATCAACGACTACAACGGCGTGCAGACGCCGCAGCTCATGATCGAGCACTGCGAGACGATCGGCAACTAGACAAGACCCAGCGCAAAGGCGCAAGAACGCCGGGCTAGCGCAAATCAAAGCCCCTTCAGCCACAAAAGATCACCGCCCATAACGTGTCGCCATGTTCCACGCGGGTGGCACAGGAATATATTGTCGAACGCCAAGCGAGGGCTGGACGGGCCACTGCGATCAACCCAACAACACGCAGCCCCAGACCGCAATGACATTGACCAGCGCGAGCAGGACGGCGGCGCTGCCGATGTCCTTGGCGCGCTTGGAGAGGTGGTGCGTATCGAGTGAGACACGGTCGACGACGGCCTCGATTGCCGAGTTGAGGAGTTCGACGATGA
>JBBRXI010000051.1:0-10585 GCA_038248575.1 Burkholderiales bacterium
TCGCTTGCCGAATCGTTCGGCATGAAGAAATCGGCAGGCGCGCTGGTCAGTTCGGTCGAAGACGGCAGTCCGGCGGCGAAGAGCGGCCTTGAAGCCGGCGACGTGATCACCGCGGTTAACGGCAAGGAGATTATCGCCTCAAGGGAACTGCCGGCCCTCGTTGCCGACATGCGTCCCGGCGAAACGGCGAAGCTGCAGGTCTGGCGCAAGGGTGGTACGCGCGACATCGACGTCAAGGTCGGCGCCCAGAACGAAGCCGGCAAGGTTGCGAGCGCCGACGGCAAGGGCAGCGGCGCTGCCAGCCAGGGCAAGCTGGGCCTGGCGCTGCGGCCGCTGACGGCCGATGAGCGTCGCCAGATCGAGAGCAGGGGCGGGCTGCTCGTCGAGGACGTCGCCGGCGCCGCAGCGCGCGCCGGCATCCGGCCGGGCGACGTCGTGCTCTCGGTCAACGGCGAAGTGGTGAGCAGCGTCGAGCAGTTGCGCACCCTCGTCGGCAAAGCGAACAAGCGCATCGCGCTGCTCATTCAGCGCGAAGACGCGAAGATCTTTGTCCCGGTCGAGATCGGTTGAGCACGCGTTGCGCCGGGGTGGCGGGCGCGTCTTATATGCGCCCGCCGCTCGCGCCGCTCTTGTCCGCGCCGTAACGGATGCTCTGCTGCCAGCGTTCTGCGCGATGCGCCAGCGGTTTTCTCTGAACCGCCGGCGCCGGCTGCGTTGTGCCGAGAGCGGGGCGGCCTTGCGCTGCATGGGTTGGGTAGCGGCTGTGATAAACTTTCCGTTCACTCTAGCGTTACGGGAACGTCATGGCCGGAAACACCTTTGGCTCTTTGTTTGCCGTGAGCTCTTTCGGCGAATCGCACGGTCCGGCGATCGGTTGCGTTGTCGATGGCTGTCCGCCCGGGCTCGAACTCGGCGAGGCCGACATCCAGCTTGAACTCGACCGGCGCAAGCCGGGAAGCTCGCGCCACGTGACGCAGCGCCGGGAGCCGGACAGCGTTGAAATCCTCTCCGGGGTTTTCAACGGAAAAACGACCGGTACGCCGATCGCCCTGCTCATCCGCAACGAAGACCAGCGCAGCAAGGATTACAGCAATATTGCCGCGACTTTCCGTCCCGGGCACGCCGATTATACGTACACGCAAAAATACGGCTTTCGCGACTACCGCGGCGGTGGCCGCGCGTCGGCGCGCGAGACGGCGGTGCGCGTCGCGGCCGGAGCAATCGCCAAAAAGTGGCTCAGGGAGCGCCACGGCGTGGCGATCGAAGGGTGGATGAGTCAGCTTGGGCCGATCGAAATCCCGTTCATCGACGCCGCGCAGATCAACCAGAATCCGTTCTTCGCGGCCAATGGGCCAATCGTTGCGCAGCTTGAAGCATTCATGGACGCGTTGCGTAAATCGGGCGACTCGGTCGGTGCGAAAATCACCGTGAAGGCGAGCGGCGTCCCGCCCGGCTGGGGCGAGCCGGTGTACGATCGTCTTGATGCCGAGATCGCCTACGCGATGATGGGCATCAACGCCGTCAAGGGCGTCGAGGTCGGCGCCGGCTTCGCGAGCATCATGCAAAAAGGCAGTGAGCACGGCGACGAGATGACCCCGGGCGGTTTTTTGAGCAACAACGCGGGCGGCGTCCTGGGTGGCATTTCGACCGGGCAGGACATCGTCGTGCACCTCGCCATCCAGCCGCCCTCAAGTATCCGCCTGCCGCGCCGCTCGATCGATCTCTCCGGCGCGCCGGTCGTCGTACAGACGTACGGCCGCCATGATCCCTGCGTCGGCATTCGCGCCACGCCAATAGCCGAAGCGATGCTGGCGCTGGTGCTGATCGACCACGCCCTGCGCCATCGCGCGCAATGCGCCGACGTGGTCAGCGCGACGCCGCGCATCTGAGCTGCATCGCGCTTGTTGACCTTGCCGATGCGAGGACTAAACTGTCCGCAGGCCGCTGTGACCGCCGTCGGACCAGTCAGCCGGCCGCTCGCTTTTCAACCCCGCCGGCCGTCAGCCGGCACCAGAGAGAGGGCACGATCATGCACGTAGAGCACCATGAGCTGCACCGCGAGTTCCCTGAATTTCTCGACGCGATGCGGCTCTTACGAAGTTCCGACGACAGTTTCAGCCGAATGTTCGATGAATACCACAGCCTGACCAGCGAGGTCGAACGCCTCGAAGAAGAAGATGTCCCGGTCGACGATTTCACCATCGAAGAAATGAAGAAAGTCCGCGCCAGACTCAAGGACAAAATGTACCGGATGCTCGTCGCCAGCAGGAACGGCAAGGCGACGAGCTGATCGCCCAGCGGTTTTTTTTGCACCACCGTTCTGCCGGCCGCGTCACGAGCGCCGGCAGACGGCGCATCCGGTAAAATTGCCAGATGCCGAACCTCCCGTACTGGCGCCTTTCGGCGTACTACTTCGCCTATTTCGCGTTCATCGGCGTTTTCTTGCCGTACTTTGCTCTCTATCTGCAGTCGCTGTCGTTCTCGGCGTGGGATATCGGCCTGCTGATGTCGCAGATGCAGCTGATGCGCGTCGTCGGTCCGTACTTCTGGGGCGCGCTCGCCGACCGCCTCGCGCAACGGGTAATGATTGTGCGCATGTCCGGCGCGGTCGCGTTGCTCGCCTTTTCGGCGTTCTTTTTCAGCAGTAGTTTCGTGAGCGTGTTGCTGACGATGAGCGTCCTCGCCTTCTTCTCTGCCGCGTCGCTGCCGCTCGTCGAAGCCCTGACCTTCGATCACCTGCGCGAGGCCCCGGCGCGCTATAGCGGGATCAGGCTGTGGGGGTCGGTAGGCTACATCATCGCCGTGATGGCTGCCGGCATCGCGCTCGATTACCTGCCGATCGGCAGCCTGCTTTGGGCGAACATTCTGGCGTTGGCGATGATCGTCCTGTGCACGCTCTGGTTGCCGGAAGCGTCGATGCATGGGCCGGCCCGCGAGGCGCCGCCGGTCGGACCGATCGTGCGCCAGCCGTGCGTCCTCGCGCTGCTCGCCGCAACCTTCGCGATGGCCGCCGCGCACGCCGCGCTGAACATTTTTTTCGCCATTTTCCTGGCCACTCACGGCTATAGCAAGGCGATGGTCGCTGCGCTGTTTGGTCTTGGCGTCATCGCCGAAATCGGCGTCTTCCTGCTCATGTCGCGGGCGATGCGCCGCTACAGCGTGCGCACCATCCTGCTCGCCAGCTGCGCGGCGGCGGTCGTGCGTTTCGTGATGATCGGCGCGGGCGTCGACGTTCTTTCCGTCCTGCTTTTCGCGCAGGTCCTGCACGGCCTGACCTTCGGCGCCTGCCACTCGGCGGCGATCGCTGCGATCAACCGCTGGTTTCCCGGCGCGACGCGTTCGCGCGGTCAGGCGCTCTACGCCAGCGTATCGTTCGGCGCTGGCGGATTCGTCGGCGGTCTGATCAGCGGCTGGAGCTGGGATCATCTGGGCGGCGAGCTGACCTTCGCCTTAAGCTCGATTTACGCGCTGATCGGACTTTTGCTGGTCGCCGCCTGGGTGCGCGAGAAGGACGTTGGTGAGCCGCTGACGCGCGGCCTCGAGGAGACCCGGGAGCGCGCTTGATACGGGCTGGCGGCGCTCGGTCCGTGCGCCGGGTTAGTCACGGCGCAGCGCTGGGGCTCGCCGCTGACAGTCCAGCCGAGCCGTGCCATAATCGTTTCTCCTTGGGCCGGCCGCGGCCCCCTTATCCGGATCGTCCACTATGCCGCAGACCCTCTACGACAAACTCTGGCAAAGCCATGTCGTGCACGAAGAAGCCGACGGCACGGCGCTGCTTTACATCGACCGCCATCTGGTGCACGAGGTGACGAGTCCGCAGGCCTTCGAGGGCCTCAAGCTCGCCGGCCGCAAGCCCTGGCGCGTCTCGTCGATCGTCGCCACGGCCGACCACAATACGCCGACCGACTTCTGGGAGCGCGGCATCCTCGACCCGATCTCGCGCCTGCAGGTCGAGACGCTCGACGCCAACATCAAGGAGGTCGGCGCGCTCGCCTACTTCGCCTTCCGCGACCCGCGCCAGGGCATTGTCCATGTCATCGGTCCAGAGAACGGTGCGACGCTGCCCGGAATGACCGTCGTCTGCGGCGACTCGCACACCAGCACCCACGGCGCCTTCGGCTGCCTGGCGATCGGCATCGGCACCTCCGAGGTTGAGCACGTGCTGGCCACCCAGTGCCTGCTGCAGAAAAAATCGAAAACCCTGCTCGTTCGCGTCGACGGCGAGCTCGGCAAGGGTGTCACCGCCAAGGATATCGCGCTCGCCGTGATCGGCCGCATCGGTACCGCCGGCGGCACCGGTTACGCCATCGAGTTCGGCGGCAGCACGATACGCGGCCTGTCTATGGAAGGGCGCATGACGCTGTGCAACATGGCGATCGAAGCTGGGGCGCGCATGGGCTTTGTCGCCGTCGACGAGACGACGATCGAATATCTCGAGGGACGTACGTACTCGCCCAAGGGCGCCGTATGGGACGCCGCAGTCGCCCACTGGCGCACGCTGCGAAGCGATGCGGGTGCGCGCTTTGACGCACTGATCGAGCTCTCCGCCGCCGCTATCGCGCCGCAGGTTACCTGGGGAACATCGCCCGAAATGGTCGCCGCGATTGGCGGTACGGTGCCCGACCCGGCCCGCGAGCCCGACGCTTCTCGCCGCGAGGGCATGGAGCGCGCGCTTGCCTACATGGGGCTTGCCGCCAATACGCCGATCAGCGAGATCGCCGTGGACAAGATATTCATCGGCTCGTGTACCAACTCGCGCATCGAGGACCTGCGTGCCGCAGCCGGCATCGTCCGCGGCCGCAAGGTCGCCGCGTCGATCAAGCAGGCGCTGGTCGTGCCGGGGTCGGGCCTGGTCAAGCAGCAGGCCGAGCGAGAAGGGCTCGACAAGATTTTTCTTGCCGCCGGTTTCGAGTGGCGCGAACCCGGTTGCTCGATGTGCCTGGCGATGAACGCCGACCGTCTCGAGCCCGGCGAGCGCTGTGCATCGACTTCAAATCGCAATTTCGAGGGCCGCCAGGGCGCCGGCGGCCGGACCCATCTCGTGAGCCCGGAAATGGCCGCGGCGGCAGCGCTCGCCGGGCGGTTTTGCGACGTTCGCGACCTGCTTTAAGCGTTCTGGAAGGGGATCATGGAACCGTTCGTTCGCCTGCAAGGGCTCGTCGCACCGCTTGATCGCGCCAACGTCGATACCGATGCGATCATTCCCAAGCAGTTTCTCAAGTCGATCAAGCGTTCGGGTTTCGGCCCCAACCTGTTCGACGCCTGGCGCTATACCGATACTGGCGAACCCGGGCAGGATTGTCGGAACCGTCCGCTCAATCCCGATTTTGTGCTCAATCAGCCGCGCTATCAGGGCGCCCGGATACTGCTGGCGCGCAAGAACTTCGGTTGCGGCAGTTCGCGCGAACACGCGCCGTGGGCCTTGCTCGATTTCGGCTTCCGGGCGATTCTCGCCGAGAGTTATGCCGACATCTTTTTCAATAATTGCTTCAAGAACGGCATCCTGCCGATCGTTCTGCCGGCCGGCGAGATCGACGCACTGTTCGCCATCGTCGCGGCAACGCCGGGCTATGAGCTGGCCATCGATCTGCCGCAACAGCTGGTCGTGCGCCCAGACGGCCGCTCACTGCCGTTTTCCGTCGACGCCTTCCGCAAGGAATGCCTGGTGAATGGCTGGGACGATATCGGACTGACCTTGCGTCATGCCGAAAAAATTCGGGCCTTCGAAGAGCAGCGTCGCGTCGAGCAACCGTGGTTGTTTTCCCAACCCTGAGCAGGAAGTCATCGTGAAAATATGCGTTCTCCCCGGCGACGGGATCGGTCCCGAAGTCATCGCTGAAGCGATCCGCGTGCTCGCGGCCCTCGATCTGAAATGTGAAGTCGAGCACGCTTTGCTCGGCGGCTGCGCCGTCGATGCGACCGGCAGCCCTTATCCGCAGGCAACGCAGGATCTGGCGCAGGCGGCCGACGCCGTGCTGCTCGGCGCCGTCGGCGGCCCCAAGTGGGACGTTCTCCCGCGCGAGCAGCGTCCCGAACGCGGCTTGCTTGGCATTCGCAAGCAACTCGGCCTGTTTGCCAACCTGCGCCCGGCGATTCTGTATCCGGAACTGGCCAACGCTTCGACGCTGAAACCCGAAGTCGTCGCCGGACTCGACATCCTGATCATCCGCGAATTGACTGGCGACATCTATTTTGGTCAGCCGCGCGGCATCGAAATGCGCGAGGTCGATGGCAAGCGTCAGCGCTTTGGTTTTAATACCATGCATTACTCAGAAAGCGAGATCCGCCGCATCGGCCGCGTCGCCTTCGAGGCGGCGCGCAAGCGCAGCCGCAAGGTGTGTTCGGTCGACAAGATGAACGTTCTCGAAACGACGCAGCTCTGGCGCGACGTGATGAACGAACTGGCGCCCGAGTACCCCGACGTCGCGCTCTCGCATCTGCTCGTCGACAACGCGGCGATGCAACTCGTCCGCGCGCCCAAGCAGTTCGACGTGATGGTCACCGGCAATATGTTCGGCGACATCCTGTCCGACGAGGCGTCGATGCTCACCGGTTCGATCGGCATGCTGCCGTCGGCCTCGCTCGACGCCAACAACAAGGGCCTCTATGAGCCCGCGCACGGTTCGGCGCCCGACATCGCCGGCCAGGGCGTGGCCAACCCGCTGGCGACGATCCTCTCGGTGGCGATGATGCTGCGCTATACCTTCGCGCTCGAGGACGAGGCGCGGCGAGTCGAACACGCCGTAAAGACGGTGCTCGTGCAGGGTTATCGCACCGGTGACATTTATGAACAGGGCATGAAAAGAGCAAGCACGAAGCAAATGGGCGACGCCGTTCTGGCAGCGCTTTGATTATCTGGTTACTCCGTTTTTTTTAAGGCAGACGAAATGAAGAAGCTTGGTTTGGTTGGCTGGCGTGGAATGGTCGGTTCGGTCCTCATGCAACGCATGGTCGAAGAACGCGATTTCGACGATATCGATCCGGTGTATTTTTCAACCTCGTCGGTCGGCGGCAAAGCGCCGACGCTTGGCGGCAAAGAGGGCGGCATTCTGCACGACGCCACGTCGATCGACACGCTCAAGCAAATGGACATCGTCATTACGTGTCAGGGCGGCGACTACACCAAGGAAATCTTCCCGAAATTGCGCGCTGCCGGCTGGAACGGTCACTGGATCGACGCCGCATCGTCGCTGCGCATGGATCAGGATGCGGTGATCATTCTTGACCCGGTCAACCGCAACGTGATTGACGCCGCCTTGCGCGCTGGCGGCAAGAACTGGATCGGCGGCAACTGCACGGTGTCGCTGATGCTGATGGGCATCGGTGGGCTGTTCAAGAGCGACCTCGTCGAATGGGTCAGCGCGATGACTTATCAGGCGGCGTCTGGCGCCGGTGCGCAAAACATGCGCGAACTCATCGCCCAAATGGGTGCCCTGCACGATGCCGTGAAGGGCGAACTCGCCGACCCGGCGTCGGCGATTCTCGAGATCGACCGCAAGGTCGCCGAGACGATGCGCGCACCGGGTTTCCCGACCAGGAACTTCCGCAACACGGCGCTTGCCGGCAGCCTGATCCCATGGATCGACGTGCCGGTCGCGGACGGCCAGTCGAAGGAAGAATGGAAAGGCGGCGCCGAGTGCAACAAGATTCTCGGCCGAGCTCCCTTCCGCAGCCCCGGCAGCATTCCGATCGATGGCCTGTGCGTGCGCGTCGGCGCCATGCGTTGCCATTCGCAGGGTCTGACGATCAAACTGAGGAAAGACGTCGCACTCGAAGAGGTGTCGGCGATCATCGCTGGCGGCAACGCCTGGGTAAAAGTCGTTCCGAATGAGCGCGAGATCAGTGAACGGGAACTGACGCCGGCCGCCGTGACGGGCACGCTGAGCGTGCCCGTTGGACGCTTGCACAAGCTCGCGATGGGTCCGGAATATCTCGGCGCGTTCACCGTTGGCGACCAACTGTTGTGGGGGGCTGCCGAACCGCTGCGCCGCATGCTGCGCATCGTTCTCGAGGGCTGACCGATGGCCGGAAACCATTGGCATGTAAAGGTTTGCGCGACGCGTAAATATGTCAACATCACAAGCAAGTTTAGCTTGCATGCCTAACTCTATGATGTTATTTTAATAATTCCGATTTCGACGCTTCAGGGTGGCGCCGTGAACAATAAACTACATAGTGCATTCAAGCAGTCTGGAATGCGTACTTCGATAACGGTCGTGGTCTCCTGTCTGGTGCTTTCAGGATTTCCGTTGGCCGCCGATGCCGCGGGGCTCGGGAAAGTCGTCGTTTTCTCGGCGCTGGGGCAACCCTTGCGCGCCGAGATCGAGGTTTCCGCAACGCGCGACGAGTTGTCGGGAATGAAGGCGCAACTGGCCTCGCCCGAGACCTTCAAACAGTCCGGGGTCGATTATTCGACGACTTTGCTCGGCATCCGTTTCAGCCTCGAGAAGCGCGCCAACGGCCAATCGGTGATCAAGCTGAGTTCCGACAGCCCGATCAACGACCCCTTTATCGATATGCTGCTCGAACTGAATTGGCCGGCCGGCCGCCTCGTTCGCGAGTACACCTTCCTGCTCGATCCGCCCCAAATGGTGACCAAAGCGCCAGCCCCGGTGGCCTCGGCGACGAGCCGACCGGCTGCAGTGTCGCGCCAGCCCGTGGCAGGCGGTACCGCCAACCCGGCGATTGACGACGAGGTGCGCATCAAGGCGGCGGCGACAGTGCGTTCGCAGACGTCCGCAGCCGCCGAAGCGGCCCAGAGGAGATCGGCGGCGTCATCGGCAAGCCGGTCGCAAGCTCCCGGCGCCGACGCCAAAGACACGTACGAGGTCAAACGCGGCGACACGCTGGGCAAGATCGCCAGACAGACCCGGCCCGAGGGCGTCTCGCTTGAACAGATGCTGATTGGCTTATTGCGCGGTAACCAGGACGCTTTCGACGGCGGCAATATGAACCGCCTTAAGGCCGGCAAGATTCTCGCGGTCCCCGAAAAATCGGTCATTGAAGCGGTGACGACGAGCGAAGCGAAAAAAGTTGTCGTTGCCCAGGCCGCCGATTGGAATGCCTATCGCGGCAAGCTCGCCTCGGCGGCTGCCCAAGCTCCGGTGCGCGACACCCCGGCGACGCAGCAGGCGAGCGGCAAGATCACGCCCAAGGTCGAGGATCGCGCGGCGTCTTCCGGCGAAGCCAAGGATCAGTTGAAAGTCTCTAAAACCGAGGCTGGCGGTGCTGCCGCGGGAGCCGCCGCGAAGCGCAGCGCAGAAGATCGCATGGCCAGCGAGAAAGCGCTCAAGGAAGCAGGCGAGCGGCAGATCGCTCTCGAAAAGAACGTCGCCGACCTGCAGAAGCTCGTCGAACTGAAGAACCAGAACCTCGCAGAATTGCAGAAACAGGCGGCGGCCAAGGCGGCACAGATCGAAGCCAAGCCGCCAGCACCGGTGGCCGTCGTCGCTCCGCCGGCGCCGCCAGCACCGGCGGCCGTCGTCGTTCCTCCTGCGCCACCCGCGGTGCCGGTCACGCCGCCGGTGGTCAGCGAACCGCCGGTGCCAGCGCCGGTCGTCACCCCGCCGCCGGTCACCGCGGTCGCGCCACAACCCGCCGCCGTGACGCCGGTGGCGCCAGCACCGGCACCCCTACCGGAACCCGCTCCGGTTGCCAAGGCCAAAGTCGTTCCGCCGCCGCCGCCCGAGCCTGGTTTCATTGAGGAACTCCTAAGCTACCCGCTGGCGCTCGCCGGTGGCGCGCTTGCGCTGCTCCTTGCGGGCTATCTGCTTATCCGGCGTCGTCGCGCCAACGCCGATAGCGAAACGCCGCTTGATCTGAGCAGCAGTTTGTCGCTCCAGGGCAGCAGCCTGACCGCCAATTCGGTCTTCCGCAGTACCGGCGGTCAGAGCGTTGACACCTCGCATGCACCGGCACAAACTGATTTTAGTCAAGCCGGTCCGGGCAGCATCGACACCGATGAAGTTGATCCGGTCGCCGAAGCCGACGTTTATATGGCTTACGGGCGTGACGCGCAAGCCGAGGAAATTCTGCTCGAAGCCAAGCAAAAGGACCCGCGGCGGTATGCCATCCATCTCAAACTCCTCGAGATATACGTCAATCGAAGGAATATGAAGCAGTTTGAGGCGCTGGCCGCTGACCTATACAGTGAAACGGGCGGTAGCGGTGCTGACTGGCAGAAGGCAGCGGCGATGGGCGCCCAACTTGATCCCTCGAATCCACTTTTTATCGTTTCGGCGCCGGCGCTTCCCGAAGCCGAGCCGAATCGGGCTGTCATCGCGCCGCCAAGCAAGAGCACGACGCCTGTGTCCGCAGTCGCAGTAGCGGCCACGGCAGCAGTTTTGGCGACGGCGCGCGATCCGCTGCCGCCACCCGCCGCCAGTGAGCGCGCTGAATCACCGGGCGCCGAGCTGACCAGCCTCGACTTCGACCTCGGCCTCGGCGATAGCCCGAGCACACCGCCCGCACCGCCTTATGCTGCAGCCGAGCCCGAGCGTTTCGAACCGTCGGCGATGCTATCGACCTCGGCCAATGCAGCCGCGCTCGATTTTGACCTGGCCCCGGCGCGCAGTCTCCCGTTCAA
>JBBRXI010000052.1:0-10529 GCA_038248575.1 Burkholderiales bacterium
GAACTTGGCTCGAGAATAGGGTCGTGCAGCGATGAGGCTTGACTGCCGGCATCGCGCACCCCGCCGACTGGCGCAAAAAAACCCGGATCGGCCGGGTGTGTGAATCGCGCAGCGTTGTCGCTGCGGCCAGACCGTTCCGGTCAGGCGCCTACCGCGCATTTCTTCATGAAGGATGACTTGGCCGCGCCGGCGAGCGGTTTGCCGTCCTTACTGACCGCCTTGCTTTCGCATGCGGCACTTGCGCTGTCGGATCCGCCTTCGCATTTCTTCATGAACGCCATCTTCGCTGCACCGGCCAAGGGCTTCCCATTCTTGCCGACCGCTTTGCCCTCACAGTTGCCGGCAGCCGCTGTGCCGCCAGCCGCCGTGCCGGATGAAGCGGTCGCTGGAGCCATCGCCGCAGGTTTGGCCGCCGGCGCCGGAGTGGTCGGTGCCGCCGTTGCTGGTGACGAGGGCGCCGTCATGGCTGGCTTGGCTGGCGTTGCCGGAGCCGCAGGAGCGGTCGTTTGTGCATAGACGCCGATTGACCACACGGCTGCGGCCGCGATCAGGACGATATTCTTGATTGCTGTCATTGCTGTCTCCTCATTTGGGAATACGCGTTGGAACGACTCGGTTGCCTCTGCAATAACGCTTCTCGGGCGAGCGGGTTGACTCCGGCGCGCGCAGGCTCAGTCTTCGAGCACGCGCACTTTGACAGTCTTGCCCTTGACCTTGCTGGCCGACAGCTTGTCGAGCGCGACGCCGGCGAGTTGCCGGGCGACGGCGACGTAGGTTGACTGGTCGGTCACCGTGATCTTGCCGACCTGATCACGCGTAAATTGCGGGCCGCCGCCGGCTTCGCCGGTGAGCGCGCCGAGCACGTCGCCAGCGCGAATTCTCTCCTTGCGTCCGCCGAGGATCTGCAGCGTCGCCATCGGCGGCACCAGCGGCGCATCGTCGCTGCTCTGCAAAGAGCCGAGCCCATGCCACTCGGGCTCGCTGCCGGTCATCTCGCCGATCGCCGCGACGCGGCGCTTATCGCCCGGGCTGCACAGGCTGAACGCCCAGCCGTCTTCGTCGGCACGGCCAGTACGGCCGATGCGGTGCACATAGATTTCGGGGTCCGGGCTCATGTCGACGTTGATCACCGCTTCGAGCTGCGCGATATCGAGGCCGCGCGCCGCGACGTCGGTGGCGACGAGCACCGAGCAGCTACGGTTGGCGAACTGGATCAGCACCTGATCGCGTTCGCGCTGCTCGAGGTCGCCGTTGAGGGTCAGCGCGTAGAAGCCTTGCCCATGGAGGACGTCAAGCAAGTCGCGGCATTGTTGCTTGGTGTTGCAAAAGGCGAGCGTGCTGACCGGCCGGTAGTGCTTGAGCAGGATGGGGACGGCGGCCAGGCGCTCGGCGTGCTTCACCTCGTAGAAGCGCTGGCGGATCTTGCTGTTGTCGTGCTGTTCGAGCAGCTTGACTTGCTGCGGCTCGCGCAGGAAGCGACACGCCAGGCGGTCGATTCCTTCCGGGTAAGTCGCCGAGAAGAGCAGCGTCTGGCGCCCGGCCGGACACTGCCCGGCGACGTAAGCGATGTCCTCGTAAAAGCCCATGTCGAGCATGCGATCGGCTTCGTCGAGCACCAGCGTGTTGAGCGCGTCGAGCTTGAGGCTGCCGCGCTCGAGGTGGTCCATGATTCGACCCGGCGTGCCGACGACGATGTGGGCGCCGTGCTCGAGGCTCGCAATTTGCGGGCGCAGGGTCGTTCCGCCGCACAGCGTGACAATCTTGACGTTGTCTTCGCCGCGCGCTAGGCGGCGGATTTCCTGTGTCACCTGGTCGGCAAGTTCGCGCGTCGGGCAGAGCACCATGGCCTGCACGGCGAAGCGGCGCGGATTCAAGTTGGTCAATACGGCGAGCGCGAAGGCCGCCGTCTTGCCGCTGCCGGTTTTCGCCTGCGCGATGAGGTCGTGGCCGGCGAGCGCGATCGGCAGGCTGGCGGCCTGAATCGCCGTCATCGTCCGATACTCGAGCTGGTGCAAGGTTTTAAGCAGGCGCGGTGAGAGCGGCAGCGCGTCGAACGAGTGGCCGTTCGTGCTGGCTGGCAAGTCTTCCGGCTTGGCGGGTGGGATCGTGGTAAAGGTCCGCGGCACGGTCATCCTTTCTTGCGCCGTGGTGGCAAGGGCTTGCGCTGGCGCTGGCCAGGGCGCGGACCTTCGCCATCGGCAACGCTCGGCTTGGATACGAGCAGATTCTTGAGCGCGCTATTCCTGACTTTGGCGTAGGCGGATGACGCCGCCCGGATCGCTTCGGCAGTCGGCTGGAACGCGGGCAATCCGTCCTGCGGCGAGTAGGTGCCGAGCTTCTCCTTGATGGTGAAGGCGCGCTCCCGGCTGTCGGCCTTGCGCGACTGACCGCTCATGATCTTCTGCGCGTCGGGCGTGAGCGTGAACGCCCCGCCGACTTCAGCAACGAGGCCGGCTAGCGAGAGACGGCTGAACGCGTCGCCGAGTTTGGCTTCCGACGGAACCGCGCCGTCGAGCAGGTCGGCCGCGGCGATGATCTCGCCGAGGTCGGCTGGACGGCGCTTGGCGGCAAGCGCCAGAGCCATCAAGAGGGTGACGTCAATGTCGTGGACGAGGTGCATCGAATAACTTTCGCAGGTGAAGGGGCAGGCGCGCAGGCGCCAAAGGTGAGCTGAGTGTACTGGTTTGCCGCTTACGCCGCTGGTTTTCGCATGCACAGTCGGCGCGCCGCCGATGGCGTGCCGGCCGCGCGTTCATCGCCGCACGCGATCCCCTATACTGGGCGCTCGCACGCCGATGCGTGCCACGGAAAAAGCGATCGCGCTACTCGCGCCAGGGGCCGGTCGCCCGTCATTACGAAAACGCACAGGAGAGCCAATTGTCCGATTTGTTGCCAACGATCGAAGTTGAGACCGCCGACCATCCCGAATTTTCAGTGATCTGGCTGCACGGACTGGGTGCTGACGGGTCTGATTTCGTTCCGCTGGTGGGGGAGCTCGGTCTCGAGGACTCGCCGCCGATCCGCTTTGTTTTCCCGCATGCGCCGATGATCCCGGTGACCTGCAACGGTGGCTATGTGATGCGTGCGTGGTACGACATCATTTCGCTCGAGGCGACGAGCCGGCGCGTCGATGAGGCCGGCATTAATGCCTCGCGCCAGGCGATCGGCGAGTTGATCGCCCGGGAAAACACCCGCGGCATTCCGAGTGCGCGGATCTTCGTCGCCGGGTTTTCGCAGGGCGGGGCAGTCGCTTACTCGACGGCGCTCAGTTATCCCGAACAGCTCGCCGGCGTCATTGCCCTGTCGACCTACATTCCCGACGCTGCGCGGCTGGCCAGCGAAATCACGCCGGCCAATCGCTCGCTGCCGGTTTTCGCCGCGCACGGCCGCGACGACAACGTCGTCTCCTTCGCGTTAGGTCTTGCGGCCAAGGATTTCCTGCTCGAACGCGGCTACCGCGTCGACTGGCACGACTACCCGATGACGCATTCGCTGTGCCTCGAGGAAATCGCGGCGATCAGCGCCTGGCTGCGCCAGCGCATCGTCGGGGCGTTCGCTTGAGCGAGCTCGTCAGCCGGCAGTCGCTCGCCGCCGATCTGCCCGAGTACGCCGGCATCACGCTGGCCAACGTGACGCTGGTGACGTCCGCGGCGATCGCCGCGCAGGCACTCGACGAGTTGCTCGCCGCCGACGCGATCGGCTTTGATACCGAATCGAAACCGACTTTTGTCAAGGGCGAGGTGTCGACCGGTCCGCATCTCGTACAGCTTGCCGTCGAACGCCAGGCCTGGCTTTTTCCGATTGCCCGGTTGCCGGGCAACAGCGCGCTCAAGACGATCCTCGAGTCGCCGCGCGTGCTCAAAGTCGGCTTCGGCCTCGGCAACGACCGCAGCGCGCTGAAGTCGCGACTCGGCATCGAGATTGACAACGTGCTCGACCTCGGCGACGTGCTGCGCGGCGGCGAGCACCGCGGGACGGTCGGCGCGAAAGTCGCCGTCGCGCATTTCTTCGCCGCGCGCCTGCAGAAATCGAAAAAAATAGGCACCAGCAACTGGGCCAGCGCGCATTTGGCCGACCGGCAGTTGCTCTACGCGGCCAACGACGCACATGTCGCTCTGCGCATCTACCGCGCCTGGGCGCAAAGCCCGGCCGGGCAGCGCCGTATCGGCGCCGCGACGGCCTGATCGCAGGTTCTAAGCGAGCGCCTTGAGCGCAGCGTCGTAGTCGGGCTCGCTCTTGATCTCGGGGACGAGTTCGCTGTGCACGACCCGGCCGTTCTCGTCGAGCACGACGACGGCGCGTGCCGCGACCCCGGCCAACGGGCCGCTGGTGATCTCGACGCCGTACGCGCCAAGGAATTCGCGGCCGCGCATCGTCGACAGCGCAATGACATTGGCGAGTCCTTCGCTGGCGCAAAAGCGCTTCTGGGCGAAGGGCAGGTCGGCTGAGATGCACAGCACGGCGGTATTGGCCAGGCTGTTCGCGCGCTCGTTGAACTTGCGCACGGACATCGCACAGGTCGGCGTATCGATGCTCGGAAAAATATTGAGCACCTTGCGCTTGCCGTCGAAGCTCGCCAGCGAAACGTCGGAAAGATCTGTGCCGACGAGCGAGAACATGGGTGCCTGCTGCCCGATTTGCGGGAAACTGCCGGCGATCCCGATCGGGTTGCCGCCCAGTGTGACTGTCGTTTCCATCTCGATTCCTTGTGGTTGTGGGTTGCGTGAATTATTTGAAATGTCCAGGGTCCAGCGTCTTATTGGTCAGCGCGCCACTGCAAAAGTTCGGACCTGCCGTCGTGCACGGTCCTCCGACCCGGCGTTTGCCGCCCTCGTCAGCGCCGCCATCGCCGACAATGTCCGCTATCATCGCGGCCTAACCGTCTTCTGGAACGCTTATGCGCAACGATGGGCCTGTCGCCGTCCGACTCAAGGACTATACGCCGCCAGCCTGGCTGGTCAGCACCGTTCATCTGGACGTCGATATTCGCCTCGACGAGACCTTCGTCGAGGCAACGCTTGCCTGCCTGCGCAACCCGGCGGTGACCGGTGAGGCGCCGCTCGTTCTCGACGGCGAGGAACTCGAAACGCTCGCCGTGAGCATCGACGGCCGGCAGCTCGCCGCGGACGCCTACCGCCTGAATGCCGAGCAATTGATCGTCGATAGCGCAGCCGACGCCGTGACGCTGCATACCCGCGTGCGCATCCGGCCCGACCGCAACACGCGGCTCTCGGGGCTTTATCGCAGCCGCGACGGTTACTTCACGCAGTGCGAACCGCAGGGCTTTCGCCGCATCACCTGGTTCATCGACCGGCCCGACGTCATGGCGCGCTACACGGTGACGATCCATGCCGACAAGACGAGCTTTCCGGTGCTGCTCGCCAACGGCAATCCGCTCGGCAGCGGCGATGAGGCGGACGGCCGCCACCATGCGAGCTGGGAGGACCCGTTCAAGAAGCCCTCGTATCTCTTCGCGCTGGTCGCCGGGAAACTGGATGTGCGCCGCGATAGCTTCCGCACACAGTCGGGGCGTGAAGTGAAACTGGCGATTTACGTCGAGCCGGGCAAGCTCGACCAGTGCGCGCACGCGATGCTCGCGCTCAAGAAAGCGATGCGTTGGGACGAAGAACGCTTCGGGCTTGAATGCGATCTTGACCACTACATGATCGTCGCCGTCGGCGATTTCAACATGGGCGCCATGGAGAACAAGGGGCTCAACATCTTCAACACCAAGTACGTGCTGGCGCGCGCCGATCTGGCGACCGACGTCGATTTCGAGAACGTCGACCGCGTCGTCGCGCACGAGTATTTTCACAACTGGACGGGCAACCGCGTCACCTGCCGCGACTGGTTTCAGCTCTCGCTCAAGGAAGGGCTGACGGTTTTCCGCGACCAGGAATTCGGCGCCGATACGCACAGCCGCGAGAGCGCCCGCATTCGCGAAGTGCGCGGCTTGCGCGCCGCCCAGTTCCCCGAGGACGCCGGCCCGATGGCGCACCCGGTGCGCCCGTCGAGCTACGTCGAGATCAACAACTTCTACACGGCGACGGTCTATGAAAAAGGCGCCGAAGTCGTGCGCATGATCCAGACGCTGATTGGCAAGGACGCTTTCCGCCGCGGCATGGATCTCTACTTTGCGCGCCACGACGGGCAAGCGGTGACCTGCGACGATTTCGTCGCGGCAATGGGCGACGCGGCCGGCTTCGATTTCACGCCCTTCATGAGCTGGTACAGCCAGGCCGGGACGCCAAAGGTCGCCGCTCACGGCGCTTACGACGCGAGCCGTCGGCGGTACACGCTGACCCTTGCGCAGAGCGCGCCGAGTGCCGGAGCGCCTTATCTGATCCCGGTCGCCGTCGGCCTCGTCGGCGCGCACGGCGACCTCGACCTTGGCGCCGACGCGCCGGCGACGACGCGCATCCTGCAGCTGGCCGAGGCGCAGCAGACCTTCGTTTTCGAGAACGTCGGCGAAGCGCCGGTGCCTTCGCTGCTGCGCAATTTCTCGGCGCCGGTCGTTCTCGACTTCCCGTACTCGCCCACCGAACTCGCCCATCTGCTGGCCCACGACAGCGATCCGTTCAACCGTTGGGAGGCCGGCCAACGGCTGTTCGGCGAACTCATCCTCGGCGCCGCCGAGCGCCTCGCGCGCGGCGAAGCGCTGGCGGCTATCGACTGGCCGACGAGCGTCGCAGACGCCGCACGAAAAATCCTGCAGAGCAGCGAGGCGCCGGCTTTTGCCGCCGAGGCGCTGACGCTGCCCGGCGAAGCGACGCTCGCCGAGCAGATGGCGATCGTCGATCCCGAAGCGCTGCACCTGGCGCGTAGCGCGCTCGCGCGCTTTATCGCGCAGAGCGTCGAAAGCGAGTTGCTCGGCGTCTATGCGGCGCTGGCGCCGAATGAGCCCTTCCGGCCGGACACGGCGCAGGCCGTGCGCCGCCGGCTGCGCAACGTCTGCCTGGCCTATCTCAACGAGCTTGATTCCGGCACGCATCTGGCACTGGCGCGCCGCCAGTTCGACGCCGCCGACAATATGACCGACGAGTTTGCCGCGCTGGCCGTGCTGGCCAATTCAGTGGTCGCCGGCAGCGACGCCAAGTCGGCGCTCGCGGCCTTCTATTGCGAATGGGCCGACGAAGCGCTGGCCGTCGACAAATGGCTGGCGGTGCAGGCGGGAAGCCGCCTGCCGGACACGCTGGCGCGCGTCGAGCGGCTCACCCGTCACCCGGCGTTCGACCTGCGCAATCCGAACAAGGTCTATGCGCTGCTGCGCAGTTTCGGCACCAACCACCGGCATTTCCATGCGGCGGGCGGCGACGGCTACCGCTTTCTCGCCGGGCAGATCGCCGTGCTCGACCCGATCAACCCGCAGGTCGCCGCGCGGCTGGCGCGTTGCTTCGATCGCTGGAAACGCTTCGATACGCAACGCCAGGGTCACGCGCGCGGCGCGCTTGAAGCGCTCAGGCAGCAAGCCGGCCTGTCGGCCGACGTCTTCGAGGTTGTCGACAAGGCGCTTGCCTGAGGTGCCCAGCGAGCGGGCAAATAAAAGCTTGTTTTTTTCGCGATACTCGTTTCTAATGCCCGATCGAACTTTGACTTCATGACCATGCCTTCTTTTGACGCTCACGCTTTCGCACTGCTCATCGCTCTGGCGATGGTGACGTTCGCGCTCGTCAGCCTGGTTGCCCCGGTAGCCGTCGTACGGGTAGTACGCGGTGTCGTAGTACGCGTACCGTCGAGGGCCGGAAGAAGATAAGTCGAAGCAGACCGCAGATTCCAAAACCCCCGCCGGTGCCCACCGGGCGGGGGTTTTTCTTTTGGCCCTCCCGACCGGTCAAACCGCCAACAGCAGTCCCATGAAGGAGATGTCGATGTCGAATAATCCCAGCGAAACCCTGAGCGGCGCGCAGATCGTCGTGCGTCTGCTCGAACGGCAAGGCGTGCGAACGCTGGCCGGTATTCCCGGCGGCGCCATCCTGCCGTTCTACGACGCCTTGTCGCAATCCGCGCTGATCAGCCACGTCCTCGCGCGCCACGAGCAGGGCGCCGGCTTCATCGCCCAGGGCATGGCGCGGGCGAGCGGCCAGCCGGCCGTCTGTCTGGCCTCGTCGGGCCCGGGGGCGACCAACCTGCTGACGGCGATCGCCGACGCCAAGCTCGATTCGATTCCGCTCGTCGCGATCACCGGCCAGGTCGCCACGTCGATGATCGGCACCGACGCTTTCCAGGAAGTCGACACCTATGGCCTGACCATCCCGATTACCAAGCACAACTTCCTCGTCGCCTCGGCCGAGGAGTTGCTCGACGTCATTCCGCGGGCTTTTCGCCTCGCCGCCTCCGGGCGCCCGGGCCCGGTCCTCGTCGATATCCCGAAGGACGTGCAGAACCAGCGCATCGAGGTCGGCGAATGGCCGGCGCCGGGGCGCGCCGATCCAGTCGCCGCGCCGTCCGCGCAGCTGGTCAGCGAAGCGGCGGCGATGATTAACGCCGCGCAGCGGCCGATCCTTTACCTTGGCGGCGGCGTCGTCCACTCGGGCGCATCGCTGCAGGCTATTCAGCTTGCCGAGAAGGCCAGTCTACCGACGGTGATGACGCTGATGGCGCTCGGCGCGATGCCGGTCGATCATGCGCTCTCGCTCGGCATGCTCGGCATGCACGGCGCCCGATGCACAAATTTCCTGCTCGACGAATGCGATCTCTTGATTGCCGTCGGCGCGCGTTTCGACGACCGGGCTACCGGCAAGGTCGCTGCCTTCTGCCCACAGGCGAAAATTGTCCATATCGACATCGACCCGTCCGAGCTCGACAAGGTCAAGACCGCGCACGTCGGCATCCGCGGCGATGTGCGCGCGGTGCTCGACGCGTTGCTCGGCGAGGTCCGCGCCAGCGTGCGCGCCGACTGGCTGGCACGCGTCGCCCAGATGAAAGGCGAGCATCCGCTGCGCATGCCCGGCATCGACGACCTGCGCACGCCCTACGGACTGATCCGCGCGGTGGCCGATTGCCTCGACGACGAGGCGGTGATCGCCACCGACGTCGGCCAGCATCAGATGTGGGTGGCGCAGGCCTATCCGTTGCGCCGGCCGCGCCAGTGGCTCACTTCGGGCGGCCTCGGGACGATGGGCTTCGGCCTGCCGGCGGCGATCGGCGCGGCGCTCGCCGAGCCGCAGCGCATGGTGGTCTGCTTTTCGGGCGACGGCAGCATCCTGATGAACGTCCAGGAGTTCGCGACGGCGGCCGAGGAGAGCGTGAACGTCAAGGTCGTGCTCATGGACAACGCCTCGCTGGGTCTTGTCTTCCAGCAGCAGACGCTGTTCTACGGCGAGCGGATCTTCGCCTCGAAGTTCAAGGGCAGCCCCGACTTCATCAAGCTCGCCGAAGGCTTCGGCTGGCAAGCCGTCGATCTCGATACAGCGGCCGATCCGCGTGCTGCGCTCGCCGCGGCGCTCGCAGCGCGTGGTCCGACGCTGATTCACGCGAGTATTGAAATGCGCGAGCAGGTCCTGCCGATGGTGGCGCCCGGCGCGTCGAACAAAGACATGATTGGAGGCTGAAAATGAACTCGTTTACGAAAACGGAAAACCGGGCGCTGTGCCGGGCAGTGCTCGAGCTTAACGTTAACAACCACGCCGGTGTCATGTCGCACGTCGTCGGCCTATTCTCGCGGCGCGCCTACAACGTCGAGGGTATCCTTTGCATGCCGGTCGGCAGCGGCGCGATAAGCCGCATCTGGCTGATGGTCAGCGAAGACGCGCGGCTCGAGCAGATGGTCAAGCAGCTCGAAAAGCTCGAAGACGTCCTGACCGTGCGCCGCCACGGCGCCGAGCACGAGGTCTTCGAACGGCTCGAAGAGTTTTTCTGCTAACGGCGGGGTGATCGGCGAGCTAAGCGTCAGTTCTCCGGCGTCGGTGCGGCGTCGGCGATCGGCGGCCTGGACTTTGTCGGCCCGAGCGAAATCGCTATACCATGCGAATCAATGGGCGGGCCGGGACCGGCTGCCGAAACCGTGTGTGGAGGAAAGATGCGGCTGTTGCTCGTCGAGGATGACCCCATGATCGGCACCAGCGTGCACAGCGGCCTGCGCCTTGAAGGCCACACGGTCGACTGGGTACGCGACGGCGCGGCTGCCGAACTGGCGATAGCCAACGGCGTCCATGAGATGATCCTGCTCGACCTCGGGCTGCCGAAAAAAACCGGACTCGAGTTGCTCGCCAGCCTGCGCCGTAAAGGCGTCGTCATTCCGGTGCTGGTCATCACGGCGCGCGATTCGATTGCCGACCGGGTCAAGGGGCTGGACGCCGGCGCCGACGATTACCTGGTGAAACCTTTCGATCTCGACGAGTTGTCGGCACGCATCCGGGCGCTGATGCGGCGGCACGGCGGTCGCGCCTCGCCGCTGATCGAGCATGGCGCCCTGTCGCTCGATCCGGCGACGCACGAGGTGTGTCTCGATGGCGCGCCGGTCAATCTCTCGGGCCGCGAATTCGCGCTGCTGCACGCCTTGCTTGAAAAGCCCGGCGTCCCGCTCTCGC
>JBBRXI010000053.1:0-10515 GCA_038248575.1 Burkholderiales bacterium
CTCTCCTGTGGCAGATTGGGGATCGTCGCGACGAAGGCGTCGAACTCGGTGAGCAGTTCGGCGAGCGCGACTTCGTTGGACTCAAGTTCGGCTTTCATCGCCGAGACCTCGGCCATCACCGCGCTGGCGTCCTCGCCCTTGGCCTTTTGCATGCCGATCTGTTTCGAGAGGCTGTTGCGGCTCGCCTGCAGGTCCTGCGTGCGCGTCTGCAAGGTCTTGCGCTGCGCTTCGAGTTTCTGAAAGGCTTCGCAGTCGAGCGTGCAGCCGCGCGTCGCGAGGCGGTGCGCGACAGCATCGAGGTCGCTGCGCAGAAGTTGAATATCGAGCATATCAGTCCTTGTGGTCCTTGTGGTCTTCAGGTTTTTTAGCGGCTTTGCCTGCGTCGCGATCGAGTTCGCGCAAGTGCGCAAGCTTCTCGCCGATCTTCGCTTCAAGCCCGCGCGCCACCGGCCGGTACCAGTTCACGGACGGCATGCCGTCCGGGAAATAATTCTCGCCGGCGGCATAGGCTTCCCTCTCGTCGTGCGCGTAGCGGTAATCCCGGCCGTAGTCGAGCTGCTTCATCAGACGCGTCGGCGCATTACGCAAATGCAACGGGACCGGCCGCGTCGCGTCCTTGGCGATGAAGGCGCGCGCCGCATTATACGCGAGGTAGGCCGCGTTCGATTTGGCGGCCATCGCCATGTAGATGACGGCCTCGGCGAGCGCCAGCTCGCCTTCGGGCGAGCCCAGGCGCTCGTAAGTCTGCGCCGCTTCGCCGGCGATCTGCGCGGCGCGCGGATCGGCCAGCCCGATGTCTTCCCAGGCCATGCGCACGATGCGCCGGGCGAGATAGCGCGGGTCGGCGCCGCCGTCGAGCATGCGGCAAAACCAGTAGAGCGCGGCGTCCGGATTGGAGCCGCGCACCGCTTTGTGTAGCGCCGATATCTGGTCGTAGAAGGAGTCGCCGCTCTTGTCGAAGCGACGCAGGTTCTGCGCCAGCGTGTTGTCGATGAAGGCGCCGTCGATCGCCGCCGAACCCACCGTCGCCGCCGCCGTGCGCACCTGTTCAAGATGGTTGATCAGCCGCCGCGCGTCGCCGTCGGCCAAGCCGATGAGCCGCGCCCGCGCGTCGTCGGTGAAGCTCAAACCCTGCAAGGCGCGTTCGCAGGCGCGCGTAAAAAGATCGCCGAGTTCGTCTTCGGAGAGCGGATTCAAAACATACACCGCGGCGCGCGAGAGGAGCGCCGAGATCACCTCGAACGAGGGGTTCTCGGTCGTCGCGCCGACAAAGGTCAACAGGCCGCTCTCGACGTAAGGCAGGAAAGCGTCCTGCTGCGCCTTGTTGAAGCGATGCACTTCGTCGACGAAGAGGATCGTCGGGCGGCCGTTCTGCGCGCGTGTTGCCTCGGCGCGCGCGACCGCCTCGCGGATGTCCTTGACGCCCGAGAAGACGGCCGACAAGGCCATGAACTCGGCGTCGAAAGCGTCGGCCATCAGGCGCGCCAGCGTCGTCTTGCCGACGCCGGGCGGGCCCCAGAGGATCAGCGAGTGCAGCTTGCGCGCCGCGAACGCCAGGCGCAGCGGCTTGCCCGGACCAAGCAGGTGCTGTTGGCCGATGACTTCGTCGAGGCTCTTCGGGCGCAGCGCTTCAGCGAGCGGCACCGCGTGTTCCTGGGTGAAAAGATCACTCACCGATGACGTCGACGCCGGCCGGCGGCGTGAACCGGAATTGTCCGGCAGCGATCTGCGGGTTGCGTTCGAGGCGCGAGAAAACCAGCGACGTTGTCTGGCCGAAGTTATCGTAAAGGTCCATCGCGCGCAGTTCGCTGCCGGCAAAACCGAGCTGCACCTTTTCGAACCCGCTGTCGGCCTGCTTGGGCGTCGCTTCGAGCCATTCGAGCCCGGCGCGCTCGCCGGCCTCGCGCAGCGTGAAGTTCTTCTCGACCAGTGCGTCGCCGACGAGCAGCGCCGCCGGAGTGCCGCCAAGCGCCTGATCGACTTTCCGGACGGTGACCTGACGCAACTCGGGATCGTAGATCCAGACCTTTTCTCCGTCGCCGACGAGCAACTGGCTGTATGGTTTGTCAACCTGCCAGCGGAACTTGCCCGGGCGCGAAAGCATCACGACGCCGGTCGATTGCTGTGGCTTCTTACCGTTTTTGGCGACGACCGACTGCGTGAACTCGGCACGCAGCGTTTTCGTCGTATCGACGAACTGGCGCAGCTTGTCGATCGCGCCGGCGTGGGCGGTGCTCAAAAAAAGCACACCACAGAGACACAGAGCTGCCGCGAAGCAAATCCCATTGGGGGGCACCGAGAAAATCAAAAACTTGAAATTCTTTCGCATTTCTCGGTGCCTCTGTGTCTCTGGGGTGAATAGTTTTGAAATCATCATTCCTCCACTCGGCGCGCGATCACTTCGCGGCCGCCGCGGCCGTCCATCGCCGAAACCAGGCCGGCCTTTTCCATTGCTTCGATCATTCGCGCCGATCGGTTGTAGCCGATGCGCAGATGGCGCTGGACGAGCGATATCGACGCCCTTCGGTTCTTCAGGACAACTTCGACAGCCTGGTCGTAGAGTTCGTCCGATTCGGCGTCGCCGCCGCCGTCTTCGCCGCCGCCGTTACCGTCCTCTCCGTCATCGTCAAGGCCGGCGCTCGTCAGCACGCCGTCGACGTAGTCGGGGGCACCGGCGCGTTTGAGGTAATCGACGACGTGATGGACTTCGTCGTCGGCGACAAAGGCCCCGTGTACGCGGGTCGGATAGCCGGTTCCCGGCGCGAGGTAAAGCATGTCCCCCTGCCCGAGCAGCGCTTCGGCGCCCATCTGGTCGAGGATCGTCCGCGAATCGATTTTGGAGGACACCTGGAAGGACATGCGGGTCGGAATATTTGCCTTGATCAGTCCGGTGATCACATCGACCGACGGGCGCTGCGTCGCCAGAATCAGATGGATGCCGGCAGCGCGCGCCTTCTGCGCGAGGCGTGCGATGAGTTGCTCGACCTTCTTGCCGACGACCATCATCAGGTCGGCGAGTTCGTCGATAACGACGACGATATGCGGCATGGCAACGAGCGGCTCCGGCGCTTCAGGCGTCAGCGAGAGCGGGTTGGCGATTTTCTTGCCGGCCTTTTCGGCGTCCTTGATACGGTGGTTGAGGCCGGCGATATTGCGCACGCCCATCGCCGACATCAGTTTGTAGCGCCTCTCCATTTCGCCGACGCACCAGCTGAGCGCGTTGGCTGCCTGCTTCATATCGACGACAACCGGCGCCAGGAGATGCGGAATACCCTCGTAAATCGAGAGCTCGAGCATCTTCGGATCGACCAGGATGAGCCGCACCTTGTCCGGCTCGGACTTGTAGAGCAGCGACAGAATCATGGCGTTGATGCCGACCGACTTGCCCGATCCCGTCGTGCCGGCGACGAGCAGGTGCGGCATCTTGGCCAGATCGACGACGACCGGATGACCGCCGATGTCCTTGCCGAGCGTCATTGCCAGCGGCGAAGTCATATCGTGATAAGCCGCACTTGAAATAATCTCGGAGAGGCGAACGATCTGCCGCTTGGCGTTGGGCAGTTCGAGCGCCATGCACGATTTGCCGGGAACCGTCTCGACGACGCGCACCGAGACCATCGACAGCGCGCGCGCCAGATCCTTGGCCAGGTTGACGATCTGCGCGCCTTTGACGCCGACCGCCGGTTCGATTTCGTAGCGCGTGATCACCGGGCCCGGATACGCGGCAAGTACCTTGGCCGAAACGCCGAAGTCGGCAAGCCGGCGCTCGATCAGCCGCGAGGTGTATTCGAGACTCTCGGCGCTGACCTGATCGGTATGCGGCGATGCCGCTTCGAGCAGATGCAGCGGTGGCAGCAGTCCGCCGGCGACGGCTTCGGGGAAGAGCGGTACCTGGCGCTCGCGCTCGATGCGTTTTTCGACCTTGGCCGGCACCGCGCTCGCCGCTCTCGGCTTTTCGATGAAGATCGGTTCCTGCGTTTCGACGCGCCGCTTTTCGTCCTCGACGACGGCTTCGCGTTCGCGCGCGACCTCGCGTCCGATGCGCCGGTCCTGCCAGTGCTCAATCTGGCTGCGCAGCGCGCGCAGCGAAAGTTCGAGCAGCGCACCGAAGCGTTCGGCGGCCGACAGCCAGGACATCCCCGAGAAAACGCTCCAGCCGAGAAACAGCGCTGCGAGCAGGGTCAGCGTCGCTCCGGTGTAACCGAGATAGCGCACCGATAGCTTGCCGATCTCGATGCCGAGAACGCCACCAGGCGACAATGGCAACTGCGCCTGGAGCGAATAAAAACGCAAAGCCTCGAGCGCGCTGCTTGCGGCGAGCAGGACGACGAATCCGGCAAGCGCGATGTAGAGCGGTCGGCGGTCAGCGCTGCGCAGACCGTCGAGGCGGCGATAACCCCACCACACCATGGCGATCAGCAGAACCACCCACCACCACGCTGAAACACCAAAAACGTAGAGCAGCAAGTCGGCCAGCCAGGCGCCGGCGCGGCCGGCCGGATTGCGCAGGACGCCGGCCTGCACCGCATGCGACCAGCCCGGATCACCGCGCTGATAGCCCCACAGGGCGAGCCCCATAAAGCCAGCCAGAACGATAAGCGCCAGCCAGCGCGACTCGTGCAGGACGAGCGCAATCTTCTCGGGCAGCGGGTTGGCCGCCGCGGAGTCCTTGTCGATGCGTCCGGTTATTTTATTGAGCGAAGCCATGATGTCAGGGGCACAAAACGCGATTATAGCCGGCCGCACCCACGACGATCGCATTCTCGCCGCAAGTCGCAGGGCACGCTTCAGTCCTGGATGAGGACGATCCTTCCGTCTTCAATTCGGATAGTGCGGCTGCTCGCGAGGTCCTTGATTACGCGACTGACCATTTCGCGCGACGCGCCGACCATCTTCGCCATGTCCTGCTTGGTCACCTTGCGCCGAATGACGCGCACGCCGTTCTCCTCCTCGGAGAGATCGAGCAAGAGTTTGGCGACCCGGCCATAGACGTCCATCAACGCCAGGCTCTCGATGTTGCGGTTTGCCTCGCGCAAGCGCAGGACGAGGCTCTTCATGATGTTAAGACACAGATCGACATTGCCGGCCAGCGCCTTCGTGAACGATGCCTTCGAGATCTCGAGCAGTTCGCAGGGCTCAATGGCGACGACGTCGGCCGAGCGCGGCGAGCCATCGATCAAGCCCATTTCGCCGAAGCACTCGCCGGCGCCGAGCAGCGTCAGGATGACTTCGTTGCCGTCGACGTCGCGATTCAATACTTTCGCGCTGCCGCTGGCGATGACAAAGAGCGAGTCGGTACGGTCGCCAACGTTGACGATCGTCTTGTTGCGCGGAACCTTGCGACGAACCGCCCTGTGCGCAATCTGTTCGAGCTGCGCATCGGGCAACCCGGCGAACAGGGTGATGTTGTGCAGCAAGGAACGGCCTGAACCAATACCCGACTGACGCGCTTCGCTCGGCATGCAATCTCTTTCATAGGCACGTACTTCAGGGGCGGTGCACGACGATTATAGGACACTTCGCCGGCGGCTCAAGGCAGGCGCAAAACCTCCGTCGGATTGCCGGTTATAATCGTCTGAACCTTGCCTCGGAGCGAATAAAAATGACCCCAACGCCACGCCACTGCCGCCTGCTGATCTTAGGCTCGGGGCCGGCCGGCTACACGGCGGCGGTCTATGCCGCGCGCGCCAACCTCAAACCGGTGCTGATCACCGGGATGGCGCAGGGCGGCCAGTTGATGACGACGACCGACGTCGATAACTGGCCGGCCGACGCGCAAGGCGTGCAAGGACCCGAGTTGATGCAGCGCTTCGAGGAGCACGCCAAGCGCTTCGAGACCGAGATCATTTTCGACCACATCCATACGGCCAGACTCGGCGAACGGCCGTTCACGCTGATCGGCGACGCCGGAACCTACACCTGCGACGCCCTGATCATCGCCACTGGTGCGTCGGCGCAGTATCTCGGTCTGCCGTCCGAGGAAGCCTTTTCCGGGCGCGGCGTTTCGGCCTGTGCGACCTGCGACGGCTTTTTCTACAAGAACAGTCCGGTCGCCGTCATCGGCGGCGGCAACACCGCCGTCGAGGAAGCGCTTTATCTGGCCAATATCGCCAGCCACGTCACCGTCGTGCACCGCCGCGACAAGTTTCGCAGCGAGAAAATTCTCCAGGACAAGCTCTTCGAGAAGGCAGCGGCCGGCAAGATAACGATCAAATGGAACTCGACGCTCGACGAGGTCCTCGGCGACGCCAGCGGCGTCACCGGGATGCGCATCAGGGACGTCAAGTCGGGGGCCAGCGAAGTGATCCCGCTGATGGGCGTCTTCATCGCCATCGGCCACAAGCCGAACACCGATCTATTTACTGGCCAGCTCGAAATGGAAGGCGGTTACATCGTCACCGAGTGCGGCCGCAAGGGCAATGCGACGGCGACGTCGATCGCCGGCGTGTTCGCCGCCGGCGACGTTCAGGACCACATTTATCGGCAGGCGTGCACCTCGTCGGGAACCGGTTGCATGGCGGCGCTCGACGCCGAGCGCTACCTCGACGGTCTCGAGGGCTGACGCCGGAACGACGGAGCGTACGCGTACACCGAGGAAATCGCTTTAGCGCGAAAACACTTAACGGTTTTCTCCGCGTACGCCGTCGTTGATGTTCTTTCCAATCCATCGTCGAGTGACGGCACCATGAGTGAGCAGCAGCAGCCCGACCCAGACGATCTTGCCGCGTTTTACGCCGCGGCCCAAGGCGCCAAACCTTTGCGACCCGCCGATCGCCTCGTTTTCGAACCGCCCAAGCCGAGCCCGCGGCCGCGCCAGCGCGAGCTTGACGAAGCGGCGGCGATCGTCGAATCGCTGCACGCGCCGCTCGAACTCGACGATTTGCTGACCATAGGCGACGCCGACTCATTCCTGCGCCCCGGGCTGCCGCGCAGCGTCCTGCGCGATCTGCGTCGCGGCCGCTGGGCGATCCAGAATCACGTCGATCTGCATGGCATGAATCGCCATGAGGCGCACGAGCAGGTGGCGCTGCTCATCGCCGAATCGCACGTCGCAGGCAAGCGCTGCATTCGCATCGTGCACGGCCGCGGCTACGGCTCACCGGGCCGCGAGGGGATCCTGCGCCAACTCGTCAAAGGCTGGCTCGCGCGCCGCAAGGACGTGCTCGCCTTCTGCCACGCGCCGCCCGCTGACGGCGGCCAGGGCGCGCTGTGGGTGCTGCTCAAAACGCCGGCGAAGAGATGAAAACGGCCCGTGCGTCGAAACCGATTCGCGGGCCGTTTGCTGCTGGAGAATGCGTCAGACCGCGGCTTCGCCGGTTTCGCCGGTACGGATGCGGACGACCTGTTCGACGGCCGAGACGAAGATCTTGCCGTCGCCGATCTTGCCGGTATGCGCCGCCTTGATGATCGCGTCGATGGCGTTATCGACCTCGTTGTCGGCGACGACAATCTCGATCTTCACCTTGGGCAGGAAATCGACGACGTACTCGGCGCCGCGGTACAACTCGGTGTGCCCCTTCTGGCGCCCGAATCCCTTGACCTCGGTGACCGTCAGGCCCGACACGCCGATTTCCGACAGCGCCTCGCGGACTTCATCGAGCTTGAATGGTTTGATGACGGCTTCAATTTTCTTCATTGCCAGGCTCCCGGGAAAGCAGGTTGGTGTCAGTAAGGGTCGCGGTAGTGATTGGTGATTGGATAACGCCAGTCCTTGCCGAAGCCGCGCTGCGTGACGCGGATGCCGACCGGTGACTGGCGCCGTTTGTACTCGCTGATCCGGAGCAGATCGACGACACGGCGCACGTCGGCCTCGGCGTAGCCCCGGGCGATGATCGCGCGGGGCGAAAGATCGTTTTCCATGTAGGCCTCGACGATGGCGTCGAGCACCTCGTAGGGCGGCAGGCTGTCCTGGTCGGTCTGGCCGGGCTTCAATTCGGCCGAGGGCGGGCGCGTGATGATGCGTTCCGGGATCGCCTGCGAGACCGTATTGCGCCAGCGCGCGAGGCGATAGACGAGCGTCTTGGCGATGTCCTTGATTACCGCGAAACCACCGGCCATGTCGCCGTACAGCGTGCAGTAACCGACCGCCATTTCCGACTTGTTGCCGGTCGTCAGCACCAGCGAACCGCTCTTGTTCGAGAGCGCCATCAGAATCATGCCGCGAATGCGCGCCTGCAGGTTTTCTTCGGTGGTGTCGGCGGCAAGTCCGGCGAACTCCTTTTCGAGCATGCCGGCAAACACCTGCATCGCCGGCGCGATCAAAATCTCGTCGTAACGTACGCCGAGCAGACGAACCATTTCGCGCGAATCGGCCAGGCTGATCTCGGCCGTATAGGGCGAAGGCATCATCACTGCGCGGACCTTGTCGGCGCCGAGCGCGTCGACCGCAACGCACAGCGTCAGCGCCGAATCGATACCGCCCGACAGGCCGATGATCGCGCCGGGAAATCCGTTCTTGCCGAGGTAGTCACGAACGCCGAGCACCAGCGCGCGATAGACCTCGGCCTCGATTGACTGCTCGGCGACGATTTCGCCCGCCAGAGGCTCGCCACCCACGATTTCGACGACAGCCAGCGCTTCTTCGAAGCGCGGCAACTGACGACGGATTTCACCACGCGAATCGAGGGCGAACGACCCGCCGTCGAAAACGAGTTCGTCCTGGCCGCCAACCATATTGACGTAGACCACCGGCAGACCGGTGGCTTGGATCCGCTCGCGCAGGACTTCGGCACGGCGCTGCTGCTTGCCGATGTGATACGGCGAGGCGTTGATCACCAGCAGGACTTCGGCACCCGCCTCGCGCGCCAGATCGGCGGCGCCGGCTTCCCAGACGTCGGCGCAGATATTGATTCCGCAGCGAACGCCCTTGAGCGTCACGACGCAGGACTCGCTGCCCGAGTCGAAATAGCGTTCCTCGTCGAACACCTCGTAATTGGGCAGGCGGCGTTTGCAGTACGTCGCCACGCGCCGGCCGCCGTCGATCAGCGTCGCGGCGTTAAAGCAGCTGCCGTCTCTGGCCAGCGGATGGCCGACGAGCAGAGCGATGCCGTTCGCTTCGGCGACGAGCCGGTCGAGCGCCTGCTCGCACGCCGCGTAGAAGTCTTCACGCAGCAGCAAGTCCTCGGGCGGATAACCGCAGAGCACGAGTTCGGGCGTCAGCAGCAGATCGGCGCCTTGCGCCTTGGCACGCTCGGCAAAGTCGAGGATACGCGACGTATTACCGGCGAAATCGCCGACCGTGGCATTAATCTGGGCAAGGGCTATCTTGAGTGACATAGGCGTAACTATAAACGATCAACCGGCCGTCGCTGCGTCGCGGGATTGAAAACCAACACCCACCGCAGAGGCGCAGAGAAAGCGAAGACCCCGCAGCGAAAAGCAAAGCTCTTGTCTTTCTCTGCGACTCCTCTGCGCCCTCTGCGCCTCTGCAGTGGATTTTTATCTGTCGCTTACACCGGCCACGCAGCGAGGAATTCGTCCCAGTGCGGCTTGCCGATCTTCTGCAATTGTTCGCGCACAAACACGATTTCAGCCGCGTACTCCTCGCGCGACATCTCGCCGCGCATCAAACGAAAACGGAGCGACACGAGGTAGGTGTTCATCACGTCGGTTTCGCAGTAATCACGGATTCCGTTGATTTCGCCGGCCTGCCACGCTTCCCATACTTTGCTGCCGTCCATGCCGAGCTTGCCGGGAAAGCCGATCAGCTTGGCCAGCGCGTCGAGCGGCGCGCTGGCGCGTGGCTGGTACATGGCAAGCAAATCCATGAGGTCAAGATGGCGCGTATGGTATCGACTGATGTAGTTGTTCCACTTGAAATCGCGGCTGTCGCCGTAGTCGCCGTCGCCGAGATCCCAGTAACGCGGCGCGACGACGCCGTGAATCAACCCGCGATAGTGGAGGACCGGCAGGTCGAAACCGCCGCCGTTCCAGGAGACGATCTGCGGCGTGAATTTCTCGACGCCGTCAAAAAAACGCTGAATGATCTCGCCCTCGCCCTGTTCCGGCTCGGAGAGTGACCAGACGCGCAAATCCTTGCCGACGCGCAGCGCGCACGAGATGACGGCGACGCGCTGCAGATGGTGCGGCAGAAAGTCGTTACCGTTCTGCGCCCGGCGCTGGGCAAAGGCCATCTCGGCGACCTCGGCGTCCGACAAGGCCGCGCCGAGATCGTGCAAACGCCGCAAACCGGGTACGTCGGGGATCGTTTCGATGTCAAAAACGAGGACTGGGTTCATAGCATAAGACCATGTGGAAAGTCGAAAATCTACCGCCGAGGCGCAGAGACGCAGAGATGCTGCGAAGCGAATCCCCTTGGGGGACGCAGAGGAAACGCAGAGCAAGCACTAAAGACGTCTTTCTCTGCGAAACCTCTGCGCCTGCGTGCCTCTGCGATAGGTTGCGCATTTTATGCTGCGCTCAACCGGGGAAAACGCCCGTCGACAGATAGCGGTCGCCGCGGTCGCAGACGATCGTCACGATCGTCGCCTTCTCGACTTCGCGCGCGATGCGCAG
>JBBRXI010000054.1:0-10431 GCA_038248575.1 Burkholderiales bacterium
CCGAGCACCTGATGCAGCAGCGGGCTGGTTTTCTGGATCACCATCTCGGTCAGCTGGACGACTGCGGCGATGGTGACGATGAACGACAGCGTGCGTAAATACTCGAGCCCGAGCGGACTGAGCAGGAAATGGTCGATGACGTAGCTCGCGCCGGTGGCGACGGTCAGAACGAAGGTCGTCGCGGCGCCCATCCCGAAAGCCGTCTCGAGTTTCTTCGAGACGCCCATGAACGGGCACAGGCCGAGAATCTTCACCAACACGACGTTGTTGACGAGCACCGCGCCGATGAGAAGAAAGAGGTATTGGGTCATGGTCCGTGTGCCGTCGCCAGCCGCGTCGGGCGCCGTTTCGATACGCCGCAGAGCGGCCGAAAAGGCCGCAAATCCACGAGATTATCCCTTTTTGCCGGACTTCGTTCAACCACGTTGTCCGTAGCGCTATCTAAAGCCAGCCGGCGCGCCGGAAGCGGAAATAGAGGAAGCTGCACGTCGCGGCGATGACGAGTAGCGCTGCCGGGTAGCCGTAGTCCCATTGCAACTCCGGCATGGCCTTGAAATTCATCCCCCAGATGCCGGCAAAAGCGGTCGCCACGCCGAAGATACCGGCCCACGCGGCAAGCCGCTTGTTAACTTCAGTTTCCTCGATCGCCACCATCGACAGGTTGACCTGGATCGCCGTGCCGATCGTCTCGCGGATGTTTTCGAGCCCGGCGTTGATCCGCGTCAGGTGGTCATGTACGTCGCGAAAATAGTGCCGGCTATTGGCGCAAACGATCGGACCGCGATTGGCCGACAGTTTGCCGACCGCGTCCATCAATGGCGCGACGACGTGGCGGAGCATAGTGACCTTGCGCTTCAAGTCGTAGAGCCGTTCGATGTTGGCACGCGCCGATCCCTTGGCGAAAATCTGTTCTTCGGTTTCTTCGAGTTCGGATTCGAAGCGTTCGATGATCGGGAAATAGCGGTCGACGACGGCGTCCATCAGTGCGTAGAACACGAAACCCGCGCCGTGTTCGAGGAGTTGCGGTTCGCGTTCGCAGCGTTCGCGGACGGCGATGAAATTCTGCTGGCTGCCGTTGCGGATCGACAGCACGTAGTTGCGCCCGACAAAGACGTTCACCTCGCTGATGCTGTACTCGCCCTGCGCCTCTTCGATTTGGTGCATGACGGCGAACAGCGAATCGCCGTACTCTTCGATTTTCGGCCGCTGGTGGCCGTGGCGGGCGTCCTCGACGGCCAGTTCGTGCAGGTCGAATTCGTCCTGCATCTGTTCAAGTTCGATTTCCGTCGCGTCGGTCAGCGCGACCCAGACGAAGCAATGGGGGCGCATCAGGTAATCGCTGATCGCCTCGGGCGGCAGGTCGGCCACACGCGATCCGTGTTCGTAGGCAACGCAATTGACCAGCATGATTCTTCCCTTTTGTTGGTTCCGCCAGGCGCTATCGTGTGCGTTTTGGGCAGTTGGAGCGCGCTCCCGAGCGGGCCGCGTGTGGCCGCGAGCACCGGCAATTAAACCATGCGGCGATTAGGTTTTGGGTCAGCGGCGGCCAACTTCGCCGTCGGCCGGCGAAAATTCGCGCCATTGGCCGTCGATCAGGCCTTCGATCGGGCGGAAATTCGCCTTGTACGTCATCTTGTGGCTAGCGCGGATCCAATAGCCAAGGTAGAGGCGAGGCAGGCCGTTGGCGAGGCACTGGTCGATCTGCCAGAGAATGTTGTAGGTGCCGAAACTGGCACCCGCGACGTCGGGGTCGTAGAAGGTGTACACCGATGACAGTCCGTCGCTCAGCACGTCGATGATGCTCACCATACGCAACACGCCGTCCTCGCTAAACTCGACGAGCCGAGTATCGACGCGGCTTTGCAGCAGAAAATGCGCGTACTGCTCGTGGTTGTCCTGGTCCATGCCGCCGCCGGCGTGACGCGCCGCCTGGTAGCGCTGGTAGAGCTGGTAGTGCGCGTCGAAATAGAGTAGCGGCAGTTCGCGCGCGACGAGGCCGGCGTGCGTCTTGCGGCAACGACGCTGTGTGCGGTTGGGCGTAAACCGCTCGACGGCGAGGCGGACGGGAACGCAGGCGCGGCATTGTTCGCAGTTCGGCCGGTAGGTGAACAAGCCGCTACGGCGAAAGCCGCAGCGCACGAGTTCGCCATAGACCTCGCTGTTGATCAGGTGCGCCGGCGTTGCCACCTGCGAGATCGCCCGCTCACCCGGCAGGTAGCTGCAGCCATAGGCCGCGGTGCTGTAAAACTGCAGCAGCGAAAAAGGAAGATCGGAATCGTTGAGTTGGGACACGCCGTGGCCACTCAATACCAGGGCCCGCTGGCCCCGGCAACGGGCCAATGCGCGTTATCGTCGGCGCCGTCCGTGAGCTGGTGCAAGCGGCCGATGAATTCGGCGCGCGGTATTTCGCGCGCGCCGAGCGAAGCGAGATGCGCCGTTTTCATCTGACAGTCAATAAGCCCGTAACCGCGCGTCGCGAGGTAGCGCGCGAGGTGGGCGAGGGCGATTTTCGAGGCGTCGGTCAACAGCGAGAACATCGATTCTCCGTAGAACATCTTGCCGATGGACAAGCCATAGACGCCGCCCACCAGCGCTTGCCGAACCCACACTTCGACCGAGTGCGCGTAACCGAGTTCATGCATCCTGCGATACGCCGCCTGCATCTCGGCGGTGATCCAGGTTCCCGGTTGGCCTTTACGCGGGGTCGTCGCACAGGCCGTGATGACCGCGGCAAAATTGCTGTCCAGGCGCACTTCATAGGCGCCGCGCCGCAGCGTCCGGCGCAGTGAGCGGGCGATCCGGAACTCGTGCGGGACGAGCACCATGCGTGGGTCGGGGCTCCACCAGAGAATCGGCTCGCCAGCCGCGTACCAGGGAAAGATGCCGGCGCGGTAGGCGGCGAGCAGACGCGCTGGCAAGAGGTCGCCGCCGGCGCAGAGCAGTCCGTTCGGCTCGCCCAGCGCGCGCTCGAGCGGCGGAAACTCGTTGGCGTGGGCAAGCCAGGGGATCATCGCGGGAGGGCGACGGATTGCGCCGGCGGCGGCGCGGCGAGTGGCGCGGTTCCCGTTCCGGTTCCCGTCTCGGCGCCCGCTCCGGCGCGAAAGGCGACGACGTGGTCGACGTCAAGACGGATGCCGATGCGTTCGCCGATCGCGTGGACGTGGTGCGAGGGGACGAGCGCCAGGATCTCGGCGCCGCTCGCCAGGCGCAGCGTGTAGAGAAATTCGGCGCCGCGGAAGGCGCGTTGCAGCACTTGTGCATGCAGCGGGCTGGTGTCGTCGTGAATCACGTCATCCGGCCGCAGCAGCACGTTCACGTGGCAGCCCGTGTCGCAGGCGGCGCAGCCGCGCGCGCACTCGAGCGGCAGCCGCGATTCGAGGACGCCGAGTTCGACGGCGACGCGATGCCGGTCGATTACCGTTCCCGGGATGAAAGCGCCCTGGCCGATAAAGTCGGCGACAAAGCGGTTGGCCGGCCGGTGATAAAGCGCATAGGGCGTATCCCACTGCTGGATTCTGCCGCCTGCCATGACGCCGATTTCGTCGGCCATGGCGAACGCTTCGTGCTGATTATGGGTGACCAGCACGGCAGTGATGCCCTGGCTCTTGAGGATGTCGCGCACCTCGAGCGACAGGCGTTCGCGCAAGTCGACGTCGAGGTTCGAGAACGGCTCGTCGAGCAGAACGAGCTGCGGGCGCGGCGCCAGTGCGCGCGCCAGCGCGACGCGCTGCTGCTGGCCGCCGGAGAGCTCGTGCGGAAATTTCCCGGCGGTGCCGGCCAGGCCGACCATCGCCAGCAGTTCGCCGACGCGCGCCTGGCGCTCGCCGTTCGACAATTCGCGCACGCCAAAGCCGACGTTGGCGGCGACCGTGAGATGCGGGAACAGCGCGTAATCCTGAAAGACCATGCCGACGCGCCGGCGCTCGGGCGGCAGGCAATAATCGGGGCGCGTCACCGACACGCCGTCGAGGCGTATCTCGCCGCCGACGATCGGCTCAAAGCCGGCGATACAACGCAGCAGCGTCGTCTTGCCGCAACCCGACGCACCGAGCAGGCAGGCGATGCTGCCGGCATTGACGCGCAGGCTGACGCCGTCGACGACGGTGTGCGCGCCGTAGCGCTGGATGATCTGGTCAAGTTCGAGGTGTGCCATCGGGCGACGGGAATAATGCCGGGTTGGGCAAGCAGGACGAAAGGTAACAGAGGCCGAATGGCACAGGCCTTGCGCGACGCTCAATTATAATTCGCTTCTCCGGCGCCCTCATGACCTCCCATTCTTCCTCGCTGCTAATTGCCATCGCTGTCGCGGTCGCCGCGCTCGTCGGCCTGCCGGTCGCCAGCGTGCTCGCCAATGTGTTTACCGGCGGCACCGGCGCCGTCTGGCAGCACCTCGCCACAACCGTGCTTCCCGACTACGTCGGCAATACGCTGACGCTATGCTTCGGCGTTGCGCTCGGCGTCGTCATCGTCGGCGTTGCGACGGCTTGGCTGACCGTGATGCACGAGTTTCCCGGTCGCCGCCTCTTCGAATGGGCGCTGGTCCTGCCGCTCGCCGTTCCGGCCTATGTGCTGGCCTATGTCTATACCGATTTTCTGCAGTTCGTCGGTCCGCTGCAGAGCGCCTTGCGTGAGACCTTCGGCTGGAGCCGCGCCGATTACTGGTTTCCCGACGTGCGCAGCGTCGGCGGTGCGGTCAGCATGTTCGTCTTCGTTCTTTACCCCTACGTTTATCTCGTCGCGCGCACGGCTTTTCTCGAGCGCGCGAGCGGCATGCTCGAAGCGGCTCGCGCGCTCGGCCTCGGCCCCTGGGCGAGCTTCGTGCGCGTTTCACTGCCGCTGGCGCGGCCGGCGATCGTCGCCGGCACGACGCTGGCGCTGATGGAAACGCTCGCCGATTACGGGACGGTCTCGTACTTTGGCGTGCAGACCTTCACCACCGGAATTTATCGTGCGTGGTTCGCGCTCGGTGACCGGATCGCCGCCGCGCAATTGGCCGCGTCGCTGCTCGGCTTTGTCGTCCTGTTGCTCGTCGTCGAGCACCTCTCGCGCGGCCGCGCGCGCTTTCATAACACCACCGGACGCAACCGCCCGCAGGCCGGCCGCGTACTCACCGGCGCACGCGCCGCGCTCGCCGCGCTCGTCTGCTTCCTGCCCGTCTTGATTGGCTTTCTATTGCCCGCAGGCTTGCTGCTTGGCCTGGCGCTGAGCGAGGGTGACGCGCAGTTTGGCCGGCACTTCGTGCGCCTGGCGCAAAACAGTTTCACGCTCGCCGCGCTGACTGCGGCGCTCGCCGTCGTCCTGGCGCTGCTCCTGGCCTACAGCGCGCGCGTAGCGAAAGGCCTCGCGACGCGATCGCTCATCCGGTTCGTCGGCCTCGGTTACGCCGTCCCCGGTTCGGTGATCGCCGTCGGCGTGCTGATTCCGGTCACGCAGTTCGACAACTGGCTGGCAGGGCAATGGCAAGCCTGGTTCGGCCACAACCCCGGCTTGCTGCTCACTGGCGGCGTCGCCGCTCTGCTCTATGCCTACCTCGTGCGTTTCCTCGCGGTCGCGCTGCATCCCGTGACCGCCAGCCTCGGCAAGGTCACGGCGAGCATGGACGAAGTAGCGCGCAGCCTTGGCGCGCCGCCGGGCGAGACGCTGCGCCGGGTGCACCTGCCGATGCTGCGCGGCAGTCTGCTGACCGCCGCTCTACTTGTTTTTGTCGACGTGATGAAGGAATTGCCGGCGACGCTGGTCATGCGTCCGTTCAACTTCGATACGCTGGCGACGCAGGCCTATACGCTGGCCTCCGACGAGCGTCTCGGCGAAGCGTCGACCGCCTCATTGGCGATCGTCGCCGTCGGCCTCGTGCCGCTGATCATCCTCTCGCGGCGGATTGCCGCGCCGCGCTGACCGCCGCTTCCTGTTCAGCGATAGCCGGCGCGATCATAGATGATCTGCGCCTTCGCCCGGTACATGGCGAGCGAGCCGACCGGCAACGCGTCGGCCTTGAAGGTGCCGAGCGTGGCCAGCGCCGGGTTGCTCACTTTCACCGTCGGAACGGCCGGCCATTCGTTGTTGCCGTCGGCAAAGTGGCGCTGGGCATCGTCGCTCGCCAGATACTCGAGGAATTTCACCGCCGCTTCCTTGTGTGGCGCGTTCTTGAGCATACCGCCGCCGGAAACGTTGATGTGCGTTCCGTTGCCGTTCTGATCGGGCCAGACGACGCCGATCCGGTCGACGACCTTCTTGTCGTCGGGCTTGCTCGAGCGCATCAGGCGGGCGACATAGTAGGTATTGGCAATCGTGACGGCGCATTCGCCGGCCGCCACAGCCTTGATCTGGTCGGTGTCGCCGCCCTTCGGCGCGCGCGCGAAATTGGCGACGACGCCGCGTGCCCATTGCTCGGCTTTCGCTTCGCCCTGATGGGCGATGATCGAGGCCATCAGCGAGAGGTTGTAGGGGTGTGAGCCTGAGCGCGTGCACACCTTGCCCTTGAGCTTGGGATCTGCGAGATCGGCGTAGTTCTGCACGTCGGCCGGCTTGACCGAGCCCTTGGCATAGACGATGACGCGCGCCCGTGTCGAGAAGGCAAACCAGTCGTCGGCGCGCAGGTTGGCCGGAATCCGCGTTTCGAGGAGTTTCGCTTTTACCGGCATGAAGAGGCCCAGTTCGTGCGCCGCAGCGAGCCGTGCGGCATCGACGGTGAGCAGGACGTCGGCCGGGCTGTTGGCGCCATCGTTCTTGAGGCGTTCGAGCAGCTCGTCTTCGCCGCCCTCGATGCGATTAATTTTTATGCCAGTCTGCCTGGTGAAACTGGCGTAGAGCGCTTCGTCGGTCTGATAGTGGCGCGCCGAATAGAGGTTAAGCACCTTCTCCTGCGCACTGGCGGTGCCGAACACGGCGAAGCAGAGCGCAAGCGCCAGCCGCTGGGCAGTCAACTGGGCGAGCCCGGGTCGGGCGGAACGGGACATGAACGAACGGGACATGAACTAATCTCCTTGTGTGGATGAGAACGATTCGCAATAAAGCGAATAATAAAGCGTCTTTGTCCGAGTGTAAATGCGAACGTTTCTCAAACGAGGGGCGGCGATGCAGAAAACGTCGGCAATAAAAAAGGACGCCGAGGCGTCCGTCGTGCGGCTCTTGTGGCGGGCTCAGCGTTCGACGACGCGGCGTGCGCCGTTGTAGCGCTTGACCCAGTAGCCCTGGCTCATGTCTTCGACGCGGATCTCGGCACCTGTGCGCGGCGCGTGCAGGAAGCGGTTGTCGCCAAGGTAGATGCCAACGTGCGAGAACGCGCGGCGCATGGTATTGAAGAAAACGAGGTCGCCGGGTTTGAGTTCGTTCTTGTTGATCACATCGCCGACCTGGCTCTGCTCCTTCGCCGTGCGCGGCATCAGCATGCCTAGCGCGTCCTTGAAAACAACCTGGACGAAGCCGCTGCAGTCAAGGCCGCTATCAGGGTCGGTTCCGCCCCAGCGATAGGTGATGCCGACAAGTTCGAGCCCCTTGAGGACGAGGTCCTTGGCGCTACTTCTGTAGCGCTCAAAGAGCGACGCCTCTTCACCGTTTTGATCTGGATATTCGGCTGGCGCTGCGTTCGCCGTGCTCACTCCGGAGAGGATGATGGCGGCGGCGCTGAGGACATTGATGAACGATTTGTGACAAGACATGGGCGGCGAATCTAAGTGAAAAATCGCCGGCTGTAAACCCTTATCCCGTTTTTTTAGCGGTACAAGTCATTGACCTTTGGTGCAAGCGATTGATTTTTCAGGAGTGCAAGAAATACTCCGGTGACCGTCCGAACCGTGGTCGTCGCGCGGTTTTATGCTTATAATCGGGTCAGGTGGCGTTGCCGGCACCGCTTGCCGGCACAATCAGTAACGATAGCAAGGAGGCGCCATGCGCCCGTTCAAGTTCTCATCGAAGAAGCTCAGGGCAAGTCGTCAATGTTATCGGTATTGACTCGGGCGGCGTCCGCGAACCGGTGCGCAGCCGGGTCTGGGAGCGACTGGCCGGCGATTTGCGGCCGCGCGGCCTGCCCGAAATGACGCGCCCGATCGCCTTCGACGACTTGCCGGGCGTCTTCGACGCCTACAGCAAAGGCAAGGCGCGTGGCCGTTTCGTCGCCGCCGTTGCTGCTGACTAGCGCTCCGGGGCTGCGCATGGAAACCCCCGCCCGCTTGCCGCGACTACTGATCGTCGACGAATCGCGCACGGTACGTACGCTGCTCGCGCGGCATACGCGTGAGCGCTTTGAAATTCGCGAAGAAAGCGACGGCGAGTCGGCCTGGCAGGTGCTCGTTCTCGATCCGACGATCTTGCTGGTGATCTCTTCGCTGTCCTTGCCGGTCCTTGACGGAACGGGCTTGCTCCAGCGCCTGCGGTCGTCAAAGCTCGCGCGCCTCGTGCGGATGCCCATGTTGATGATTTCCGGCGACAGCGACCAAGCGCTCGAACGCGCCAGGGAGCTTGGCGCTTCCGACTTCATCAGCCGGCGTGCCGGCAGTTCCGAATGGCTGGTCCGCATCGAGTCGCTGATCATGCTCGCGCATACGCAGAACCAGCTTAAGGAAAATCTTGAACAGAACGTGCAGAACCCGGAAACCGGGTTGTTCACACGCAAGTACGTCGATCTGCAGGCGGCGCAGGGCTTTTCGCACGCCAGGCGGAACAACAGCGAGTTGAGCGCGGTGGTCATAGGCTTTGACAAGGTCGGCACGCTGCGCGAACAGCACGGCGACGAGGTCGTCAGGCAGCTACAACTGCGCCTGACCAATCTGCTGACCAGCAAACTCCGCAAGGAAGACAGTCTCGGCCACTTCGCCGGAAGCCAGTTTGTCGTTGTCTCGCCGGGAACGACGTGCACCGCCTGCGAATCCTTTGGCGCCCGGCTGCGCGAAGCGATTCATGTGGCCAGTATCGCCGTGAGCGGACAACGCCTCAATCTCACGGTCAGCGTCGGCATTGCCAACATACCGACCGACAGCGTCACTTCGCCGAACGCCCTGCTCGAACTGGCCGGCAGCCGTCTTGCCGAAGCCGAGCGCCAGGGCGGCAACCGGCTCGTCTCGTGTTCGCCTGCGCCGCCCTCAGCGGCGAGCGTGCCACGCCTCGATCTCGCCATCGCCCTGATCCGCGCCGGGCACGGCAGCGAGGTTGAGCCGCACCTCGCCGCGCTCGGTCGGGAGGTTTTGCCGTTACTGAAGCTCCTCGGGCGCCAGTTCGAGTCCGATTCGCTGGTTGATGAGATCGAGCAGTCGCTTGCGCACGGCGCACCGCTGGACGGCGAAGAGCGGCCCGGGACGTGATGCGGCGCTGACCTGGCACTGCCGTGCTGACTGTTGGCGAGAAAAAAACACCGCCTGCGAACGCGCGATTTCCTTGATTGTCAAGCGATAAACCGGCTATAATCGCCGGCTTTTCCACCTTGCTCCACCGTTCGCATGGCGGGGGGCTACAACCATGAGGAGTGTTCATGCGCCATTATGAAATCGTTTTTATCGTCCATCCGGACCAGAGTGAACAGGTCCCGGCGATGGTCGAGCGCTACAAGGCGCTCGTTGCCACGCACGGCGGCCAGATTCACCGTCTCGAGGACTGGGGTCGTCGGCAACTCGCTTACCCGATCCAGAAGCTGCACAAGGCGCACTACGTGCTGATGAATATCGAGTGCAACGGCGAAGCGCTGATCGAACTCGAGCATGGCTTCAAGTTCAACGACGCCGTTTTGCGCCACCTCACCATCAAAATGAAGAAGGCCGTCACCACGCCGTCGCCGATGATGAAGGAAGAGAAGTCAAAGTCGATGCTCGAAGTTCGCGAAGAAGCGCCGGCTCAAGCCGTTGCCGAAGCGGCCCCGGCAGCCTGATTATCGAGGCTCAGCTGAACCGCGTTGAACTTACCGGAGTCCTGATCGAGCGCAAGGCGCTGCGTTTCACCCCGGCCCGCGTGCCGGTCGTCGAATGCCTGGTCGGACACCAGTCGGAGCAGATTGAAGCCGGTTCGACACGGCGCGTCGAGTGTGAAATCCAGGCTATCGGCCTGGGCGAGACGGCCAAGTGGATGCAGGCGGCGACACCGGGAGCACAAGTTCATATGACGGGTTTTCTGGCGGCGAAAAGCCAACACAGCAAGCAGCTGAGATTGCACGTAACCAAGATCGAATTTGTAGAAGGAAATCAAAATGGGTAGGTTCTTCAAGAAGAAGGATGACAAGAACGTCAAGAAACGCGGCAGCGGGCTGTTCAAGCGCCGCAAGTTCTGCCGCTTCAGCCTTGAGAAGATGGACGGCATCGATTACAAGGATGTCGACCTGTTCAAGGAATACATTGCCGAAAACGCCAAGATCATGCCGGCGCGCCTGACCGGTACCAAGGCCGGTTACCAGCGCTTGCTGTCGGTGGCGATCAAGCGTGCGCGCTTCCTGGCGCTGCTGCCCTTTAC
>JBBRXI010000055.1:0-10358 GCA_038248575.1 Burkholderiales bacterium
ACGTCCGGCACGCTGTGGCTCCTGTTTAGCGTGTTGTTCAAGATCAATCTGCCGCATTAGGAAACGGACATGCTACTCGACCAGTTAGCCTTCATGGGGCAACAGTTTCTCTTCCTTTTTACGCCGACGAACCTGCTGCTGCAGGTGTTGGGGATGTGCGTTGGCATCGTCATGGGCTGTCTGCCCGGTCTCAACGCCACGCTCGGCCTCGCCTTGCTGACGCCGTTGACCTTCGCCGTGCCGACCGCCAACGCTATCGCCGTGCTTATGTCGCTGTACGTCGGCGTCATGTTCGGCGGCTCGATTTCGGCGATCCTGATCAATATCCCGGGTACCGGATCGGCCGCGGCGACGCTGCTCGACGGCTATCCACTCGCCAAGCGAGGCCAGGCGGCCAATGCCATCCTGGTCAGTCGCTGGGGATCGGCGCTCGGCTGTTTCATCGGGCTGTTTTTCTTCGTCATCTGTGCTCCGCTGCTCAGTCTCGTGGCAATCAACTTCAGTTCGCCCGAATACTTCTGGCTCGGCGTCATGGGCCTGACCGTGTGCGGTAGTTTTGCCAGCCCCGACATGCCGGCCAAAGGCTGGATCGGCGCGCTGCTCGGCCTACTCATCTCGTTCATCGGCATCGAGGACATCCAGGCCGCGCAGCGTTTCACCTACGGCATACCGCAGCTCTTTTCGGGGGTCGAGCTAATTTCGGTGATGATGGGATTTTTCGGCATCCCGGCGATCATTTCGGCGCTGCATACGCGCCACGTGGTGACCACCGAGAATCTCGGCAAGGCTGATCTTAACGTTCTGGCCTTTCTCAAGAAGAACGTTTTCTGGATTTTCCGCTGGTCGACGATCGGCGTCTGGATCGGTGCGCTGCCCGGTGTCGGCGAAAACGTCGCGGCGTTCATGACCTATTCGGACGCCAAGAAGAACCATCCCGACGGGCCGCGGATGGGGACTGGCGAATACATCGGCGTCGTCGCTCCCGAGGTCGGCAACGATTCGGCGATCGGCGGCGCCGTGCTGCCGATGCTCACGCTCGGCGTCCCCGGCAGTCCGCCGGCCGCCGTGCTGATGGGCGCGCTGATGCTGCATGGGCTGCGCCCCGGTCCCTTGTTGCCGACCGACCATCCGGAAATCATTCCGCAAATCGCCGCGACGTTGTTCATCGGCACCTTCCTCACCCTGCTCCTGGGCTGGATGCTCACCAAGCCGCTCGTCAGGGTGCTCAAGCTTAGGCCGCAGATGCTCATGCCGATCATCGCCGCCATGGTCGTCATCGGCGCCTACGCCATCAAGTCAAGCCAGTTCGATACCGGCGCGATGCTTGTTTTCGGCTTGATCGGCTACATCCTGAGCAAGCTCGACTTCAATCCGGCGCCGCTCATCCTCGGCATGATCCTCGGACCGATCATTGACTTCAATCTGCGGCGCACGCTGATGCTCAACGATGGATCGCCGCTGGGTTTCTTCAGCAATCCGTTGTCCTTCGCGATCATCGCCATCATCGCCGCGTCGCTGATCATTCCGGCAATCAGGAAGCGTCGCGCGCTGCGCGCGGCATGAAACGCCGGCGACGAAAATGCGCTATATTCCGGCCTCCGTCCGCCCCACGCTGGCGCCAAACCGTGACCGGGTTATTGCACCAGCCGGGCCTCGATTGACCGCAAAGCCGGAGAGCCCATGAATGCATCCCCTGACGCCATAGACCCTCGTTCGCGCAAAACGGTGGCGGCGCTCATCACCGACCGTCTGGTCGAAGACATCCAGCATGGCATCCTGCGCCCCGGATCGCGTCTCGTGCAAATGGACCTCGTTCAGCGCTTCAACGTTTCGCGCGTGGCGATTCGTGACGCGCTGATGGATCTTCGTCGCCGTGGGCTCTCGGTGAGCATCCCGCTGCGTGGCGACGTTGTGCGGCCGATTTCAATCAAGACGATCAAGGATCTTTTCGAAATCCGGCGGATCAACGAGGGCTATGCCACCGCGCTGGCCTCGCGCAACATCAGCCGGGCGGGCGTCCAGCGCCTGCAGGCGATCATCCACGAGCAGAAAAACCTGTTAGCGAAGGCCGATATAGCGGGCTTCATCGACAAGGACTGGGAATTTCATCGCTCGCTCTTCGCGTTCGTCGATAACGAGGCGCTCCGGGAACTGATCCACGGACTATGGGCGCAGACCCGGCAGGCGCGTTCGATCGCGCAGCGCGACGTCGTCTGGGCGCCGAATTGGGGCAAGGCGTCGATCAAGCGGCACCAGGAGATACTCGACGCGGTGGCCAGTGGCGACGCCGAGTTGGCGACGCGCATCACCGAACAGACCATAAGCATCGCCGCCGAAGAGTTGTGCGAGGAACTCCTGGCGAGCGGCTGGGACGAGGACTTGCAGGAGAAAAAATGAAATACCACGTTCATCGTAAAGAAGTATTACCTATAGTCCGTGGAACTCACGATACGTACGCAATGCTTAACACCCCACAGGGTTGCACTAACGGATGTTGTGCGGGGATAAGCATTCACTCAACTACCGATTTTCCTGAGCCTGGCGTTCACCAGGATCAGGAAGGATTTTGCGTTTTGGAGGGGTGCGGGTGGGCAAAGGTTGGAGATCAGCTTTTTGCTCTTGAACCTGAGATTGCGTTCATTGTTCCTGCGAACGTGCCCCATTCTTTAAAACGTTCGGAAGAGTCAGTTCCTTTGAAAGTCTTCTGGTTTCATGCTGCAAAAGATATGTAGATAGAACTGGATTTATGAATTGTAAATTGTAGTGCTGTCACTCTAGCGTAATGGGCTACACGAAGTAGATATTTTAATAAGACATTAAAATATAATCCGGAAAATGATCAATAAATACGATCATTTGAGGGACTCAATTAGTTATGTTAGGAAATAGTCATCATGACCATCGCCCGTCGCCTGTATATTCTTATTCTTGCTTCGATTGTTTGTCTGCTACTGATGTCGGTTACTAGTTATTATCAAATGAACAAGGTTTACGTGGGTGCTAGCTTCGGGAATGAAAAAACTGTTCCAAGTTTGCAAACCCTTAATAAGGCAATTATTTCATTCCTTCAAATTCGGATGAAGATCCTTGCACATGTGGTTAGTAATGGTCCGAAAACTAAGACTGAAATTGAACAACAGTTGAGCAACGAAACGTCAGGCCTAGACGAAGCTCTGAAAGAGTACGAAGCATTTGTGTTAACTGAAGAAGATAAGAGATTTCTAGAGTCGGAAAAATCATACTTAGGTGAATACAAAAAATATGTAGATACCATTTTGTCTGAATCACGAGAATATCAGTCTGAAGAAGCGCTGCAAAAAGTAAAAGAAGCAGAGCCTCTTGCCAATGATTTAACAAATAAGTTTTTGGAACACATGAAATATAAAGACTCTCTTGGAGACCAGGGAGCAAATGACGCATTCGTCGCTAAGAAAGCCGCGACGGCAATTTCAATTATGGTGTTGTTGTTGGCGCTGGTAAGCCTGATTGTGATCGGATTTATTACTATCCGCGGCCTTACAAAACAAATTGCACAAGCCAATTTAGTTGCAGGACGAATTGCCGATGGCGATCTGACTTCTCACCACGATACTTCATCCATCTTGAATGATGAGATTGGACACCTCCTTAAGTCCCTGCACAAAATGCGTGAGGATCTGGCGCGAACAATTGGAGAAATTGTCGTCAATGCTGAAAATGTTGCCGGATCAGCCATGCACTTATCAAGTGCGGCACAAGACGTTTCGAGTAGCACTGAAAACCAGACCACGGCAACTGCTGCTGCCGCCGCTGCAGTAGAGGAAATGACAGTTAGTATTGATCACATAGGGGCCAACGCAGCCGAAGCAAGTCATCGTACCGTTGTCGCCGGCAATTTGGCTGCTGATAGCGAGCGCCATGTTGGTACCGCTGCTTCTCAGATTTCTCAAGTCGCCGATCAGGTAGAGAATACAGCGATAAAAATGCAAACACTATCGGAACAAGTGCAGAAGATTGGTACGATTACTACCGTCATTCGTGAGGTTGCAGATCAAACAAACCTTCTGGCATTAAACGCTGCAATTGAAGCTGCACGGGCTGGCGAACAAGGACGCGGGTTCGCAGTAGTTGCCGATGAAGTTAGGAAACTGGCAGAACGAACCACAGCTTCAATCAAAGAAATCAGTTCAATGATTTCCGACATTCAAGAAGGCGCCATGATGGTTGTCACCAGTATGCAATCAAGCCGAAAAGTGGTATCTGAAGTCGCTTTGACGGCAGGTGATGCAGCAACGTCTATGATAGAAATTCGTGAATCCGCTGACACGGTTCGCCATTCTATTGTGAGCATTTCAGATGCGCTTCGAGAGCAAAAAACGACTTCAACTGATCTGGCGCGTAATGTGGAGTCAATTGCACAGTTATCTGAAAAGAACTCGGCTTCAGTGGATTCGGTGGCTAAAACAGCTCAAAAGCTGGTCGGTCTTTCGGACGCGCTTAAAGCAAGCGTTGCTGGCTTTCGCTTGAATATAAACTGAGAATTGCAATTAAAACTCAGGTGGAGAATCTGAAATTTCAGAAAGCTTAACAGGTATTTCAGAAGTGGCTGAATTGCCGTGGTTCGTAATGTCTCAAAATGACTTGACATGCCAACGAAGCTGATTTGCAAAATATTAACCTGCATTGAATAGCTTGTATTCACGCAGAACTAGAAGGATAGCCTAAAGTGAAATTCGGCTGTTGCAGCAATATGCTGGCGCGCGGACCGGGACAGACGGGGCTCGAGATCATCGAGGATCTTCGCGCGCTCGGTTTTGACTACGTCGAACTGCCTCTTGCGCAGGTCGCCGCCTTGTCGCCGGCCGACTTCGACGAGCTGTGTCGCCGGCTCCAGCGCCACGCTCTTCCCTGCCCGACGTGCAACAACTTTTTCCCGACGTCAATGCGCCTGACCGGACCGTCGGCCGACATCTCCGGGGCGCTGGCCTATGCCGACGCGGCGATGGAGCGGGCGGCCCGGCTCGGCGTCGAACTCGTCGTCTTCGGCAGCGGTCCGGCCAAGATGGTGCCGGCCGGGTTTCCCGAATCCGCGGCCTGGCGGCAGCTCGTCGAACTGCTGACCATGATTTCGCCGCTCGCCAAACGTCACGCAATCACCGTCGCCATCGAGCCGCTGCGTCGCCAGGAGTGCAATATCGTCAATAGCGCCGCCGAAGGACTGGCGCTGGCGCGCACGGTCGATAGCGAGCAGATCAAGCTGCTGATTGATTTCTACCATCTCGACGCCGAGAACGAAGACAGCCGGATCGTCGCTGCTGCCGGCGACATGCTGCGCCATGTGCACATTGCCCGGCCGACCGGCCGCAGTTTCCCGAGCGCGAGCGACGCGCCGATATTTCGCCGGTTTTTTGCCGCGCTGAACGCTGCCTCCTATGATGGGCGCATCAGTATCGAGGCCTATTCAGACGATTTTCGGAGCGACGCGGCGGGCGCGCTGGAGCTTTTGCACCGCGCTTTCCCGAAAAACTGAACTCCCCTTGACCGCCCCTCGCGGCGGCGGTGCCGGTCAGCACAGTGGTTCGAGCGCTTCCACTGCCGCCAGCAGCTGAGTCAGATGGACCGGTTTGCAAAGCACTGTCGAGGGCTAAGACTGCGTGCGCACGAAGCGTTTGGGCGAGCTGTCGCGTTTCTGGCGTTTGTTGAGCCCAGGAAGTGCGAGCGCGTCGTTGAAAAAACTGATCGCCTGAATCGGTTGGCGAAGGTCGTTGTCGCTACCCGACGCCCTTCCGCTGTGCCGCGCGCCCTGAAATAGGCCACTCAATCGCCATTTGGGCCAGCGCCGTGGAGTAAAATATCACGCAACGCTATCCACGACCGTCTCGTTGACCAGCGATAGAAAAACGAATCCCCGGAGGAATGAGACGACATGGCGGCACGCGTTTTCCCTCGGCATTCGCTGCAGACGAAAATTACGCTGTCGACGCTGGCCATCTTTCTGGCCGGCCTGTGGGCGCTGTCTTTCCTGGCCAGCCAGATACTGCGCGAGGACATCGAAGAACTGCTCGGCAAGCAGCAATTTTCGACGGCTTCCTTCATTGCCTCGGAGATCGATGCCGGCCTCAACGAGCGGCTGCGCGCGCTCAGTACCGTTGCCGAACGGCTGGCGCCTGTTCTCGGTGGCAGTGAGCGGTCGGTGCAGACTTTTCTCGACGAGCGGTGGACGCTGGCGAACCTGTTTAGCGGCGGTGTTTACATCACACGAGCCAACGGAAGCGTGATCGCCGACGTGCCGAAAACGCGCCAGCGTGTCGGGCTTAACTACGCGGCAACGCCGCACGTTGCCGCGGCGCTGGCCGGGACGCCAGCGATCAGCGCACCGTTTTTCGGCAAGACGATGCGCGCGCCGGTGGTCGTCATCGTCGTGCCGATCAAGGACCGCGACGGGCGGGTGGTCGGTGTCCTCGCCGGTGTTACCGATCTCACCCAGCCGAACTTCCTCGACACGATCGCCGCCAACCGCTACGGACTGACCGGTGGCTATCTGCTGATCGACCCGAAAACTCGCCAGATCGTCACATCGACCAACCGGCGGCTCATCATGCAGCCGGCGGTGCCGGCCGGCAGTCATGCGGCTATCGACAGGTTTTTGAGCGGTCAGGAAGGCTCGGCGATCCATGTCAATCCGGTCGGCGTCGAAATGCTTTCGTCGGCCAAGCGCATTGCGGCCGCCGGCTGGTACGTCGTCGCCGACCTGCCGACGGCCGAAGCCTTTGCGCTGATTGCCAATGTGCAACGGCGGATGTGGCTGGCGACCGTCTTCCTGACCCTGCTCGCCGGCGCCGTGACCTGGTGGCTGCTGCGGCGCAACCTTGCGCCGCTGCTCGCCACCGTGGACAGCCTGGCGGCCATTTCGGAAGCCAAGCAGCCGCTGCAGGCCTTGCCGATCGTCGCCGACGACGAGATCGGCAAGCTCATCGGCGGCTTCAACCATCTGCTTGCCGTTCTCGGTAAACGCGATGCGGCACTGCGCGAGAACGAAGAGCAACTGGTCAGCACCCAGCGGCATGCGCGTATTGGCTACTGGGAAATGCAGGGCGACGGCCAGAGCTTCGCCTGGTCGCCGCAGGTGTACGAGCTTCTCGGCCTGCCGCACGATCTGCCAGCTACCCCGGAAACCCTGGCACGAATAGCCAATCCGGACGTCGTCGCGGCGATCTACGCCGCGCTGCTCGCGAGCCTCGATAGCGGCGAGGAAACACTGACCGAGTTCTGCGTACGTCGTCCCGATGATGGAACGACGCGCTGGATGGACTGCCGCGGCAAGGCGATTGTCAGCGCCGACGGACAGTCGCGGAAAATAATCGGTTTCGTTCAGGACGTCACTGAGCGCAAGCGTAGCGACGCTTCGCTGCGCTCGAGCGAGGAACGCTACCGCATCATCTTCCAGACCAATCTCGATTTGATTTCGATCAACCGCGTTGCCGACGGCGTCTTCGTCGACGTCAACCAGGCTTATCTCGAAACCGTCGGCTACGCCTACGCCGAAATCGTCGGCCATTCCTCGCTCGAACTCAATATCTGGGCCGATGCGCAAGACCGACAGCTCTTCGTTGACGTGTTGCAGCGCGAATCGCGCATCGTCAATTACGAAACGCGCTTTCGCAAGAAGAACGGCGATCTGGTCTGGGGCCTGATGTCGGCGGCGCTGCTCGAACTGGACGGCGTGCTGTGCGTCCTCTCGGTGATTCGGGACATCACCGAGCGCAAGCTGGCCGAGGAAAAGCTGCATCTTGCGGCGAGCGTTTTCTCGCATGCGCGCGAAGGCATCATGATCACCGCCGCCGACGGCACGATCATCGACACCAACGAGGCGTTTAACCGCATCACCGGCTACCCGCGCGACGAAGTGCTCGGACAGAATCCGCGCCTGCTCAGATCGGGACGTCACGACGCCGGCTTTTACGCCGCCATGTGGCGTGCGCTCGCCGAGAAGGGCCACTGGTATGGCGAAGTCTGGAACCGGCGAAAAAACGGCGAGATCTTCGCCGGACTGCAGACGATCAGCACGGTGCACGACGGCCAGGGCCGCGCGCGCCACTTCGTCTCGCTGTTTTCCGACATCACGGCGCTCAAGGAACACGAAAATCAGCTCCTGCACATGGCGCATTTCGACGTCCTGACGAAGCTACCCAACCGTGTTCTGCTCGCCGACCGGCTGCACCAGGCGATGGCCCAAGCGCTCCGGCGCAAGCAACGCCTGGCCGTCGCCTATCTCGATCTCGACGGCTTCAAGGCGATCAACGACGGTTACGGGCATCAGGTTGGCGACCAGGTGCTGATGGGGCTCGCCGCGCGTATGAAGCTTTCGCTGCGCGAAGGCGACACGCTGGCTCGTCTGGGGGGCGACGAGTTCGTCGCCGTGCTGCTCGACCTCGCCGATATCGACGCCAGCGTGCCGATGCTGACCCGGCTGCTCAGCGCGGCGGCCGAGCCGCTGCAGATCGGCGAGTCCACGCTCGTGGTTTCGGCCAGTCTCGGCGTCACCTTTTATCCGCAGCACGACGAGGCGGATGCCGACCAGCTGCTGCGCCAGGCCGACCAGGCCATGTACCAGGCCAAACTCGCCGGCAAGAACCGTTACCACGTCTTCGACGCCGACCAGGATCGCAGCCTGCGTGGGCGCCACGAGAACATCGAACGCATCCGCCGTGCGTTGACCGACGGCGAATTCGAGCTTTACTACCAGCCGAAAGTCAATATGCGCAGCGGCGCGGTGATCGGCGCCGAGGCGCTGATCCGCTGGCGACATCCGGACAAAGGACTGTTGCCGCCCAGCCTCTTCCTGCCGGTCGTCGAAGACCATGCGCTCGCCGTCGATATCGGCGAATGGGTGCTGGCCAACGCGCTCACGCAGATCGAACGGTGGCGGGGCGTCGGTCTCGACATTCCAATCAGCGTCAACGTCGGCGCCCGGCAGCTGCAGCGATCGGATTTCATCGAGCGCCTGTACGCGTTGCTGGCCAGCCATCCGGCGGTACGGCCGGGAGACCTTGCGCTGGAGATCCTCGAAACCAGCGCGTTCGAGGATCTCGCGCGCGTCTCACAGATCATCGAAGCGTGCCGGACGATCGGTGTCAGCTTCGCGCTCGACGATTTCGGCACCGGCTATTCGTCGCTGACCTATCTCAAGCGTCTTAAGGTCGCCCAACTCAAGATTGACCGCAGCTTCGTCCATGACATGCTTGACGATCCCGACGACCTCGCGATTCTCGAAGGCATCCTCGGCCTGGCGACGGCATTCGGTCACGAGACGATCGCCGAAGGTGTCGAAACCGTCGAGCACGGAACAATGCTGCTCCAGCTCGGCTGCGAACTCGCGCAAGGTTATTGCATCGCGCTGCCGATGGCGGCGGACCAGTTGCCCGCCTGGGCTGCCGCCTGGCGTCCCGATCCGGCGTGGAGCGAGCCGTGGGCAGTGCACCACGACGACCGGCCGCTGCTCGTCGCCACCGTCGAGCAGCGCGCCTGGATAGCCGGCGTCGAGGCGGTTCAGAGTGGCGAGCGGCAGAGCCTGCCGGCGATCCAGCACCAGTGTCGCTTGTGCAGCTGGCTTGCGGCCGATGGCCAGACCCGCCATGGCGAGCAGGGCTCGTTCGTCGAGCTCGCCGCTCTGCACCGGCGGACGCACGTTCTCGCGGCGCAACTGGGCGTGCTGCCGGCGTGTGGAGGGGACGCGCAGGCGCTGGTCAAACTCGCCGAACTGCGCGCGATCGGCGCCGACCTGCTCGCCCATCTGCAATCGCTGACGCCGCAAAAACGCAATCGCGCCTGAGCTTGCAGTACGACGGGCACGGAGCGAAGCAAAATTTGTCGCCCGGTCGCCGGCCGCGACCAGGCGCTCACCGGGATTCGCTGCCCGCCCCGGGCGCCGGCCGCGCGACGAAGCAGCAGACCTGGCCGGCTGCGTCGAATTTCACCTGACAGGCGGCGACGAGCCGCTGCTGCAAACGCTGGCGCGCGCGCTGGACGCGCGATTTGGCCGCCGACAGCGAGAGCGCGTGGCGCTCGGCGTACTCGCGCTGGCTCATGCCCTCGAGGTCGCACAGCGTGATCGCCGCCCGGTCTTCGGCGGAGAGTTCGCCGAGCACGCGTGGCAGGCACTGGCTCAGCACATCGACCGGCGCGGTCTGTGCACCCGCTTCGGCGCACAACTCGTCGGGCAGCGGCAGGTGCGCCTTGATGAGGCGCCAACGGTCGCTGAGCAGATTGCGCGCGACGTGAAAGAGCCAGGCGCGCGGATTGTCGATGCGGCAGAAATTCTCGCCCTGCAGCAAGGCCTTGAGAAAAACTTCCTGGCCGAGGTCGTCGGCGTCGGCCGG
>JBBRXI010000056.1:0-10231 GCA_038248575.1 Burkholderiales bacterium
AGCACCTGCCCGGCTTTTGCGTGGCGCCGCTCACTCTGCCAGTGCGGCGGCCACCCGTCGATGCTGCGCAGGCTTTCAGCGTTGCGCGGGTGACGGATCGTCGACCCGATGGAGTAGCACCATGGAACTATCGCTGATGCCGCCCGAGGCGCCCGCCACGAGTCTGCTCACCGCGCGCGACGCGCGGCAGGAGGCGCTTGTCCAGCAATGGAGTAAGGGCCAGCGGGCGACTATTTTTTTCTCGCTCAACGTCCCCGGCAGCGACAAGAGCCCGGCTGGTGCGCAGGCGCTATTCGACGGCGTTCTCCGCGAACTCGACGAGTCCTTCGCCGGGATCGTTCGCCTCGCGCAGGCCTGTGACGCACTCGGCCCTTACGCGATCATGGCCGTCGATGTCGACCCGGTGACCGCCAAGACGCGCTGCATCGGCCTCGAAATGCAGAGTCCGGCGGCGCGCCTTGTTGATCTTGATGTCTATTCGCCGGCCGGCGTCCAGATCGACCGCGGCCGTCTCGGTTTTCCGCCGCGCCGCTGCTTCGTCTGCAAGCACGCCGCCGCCGAGTGCATACGCGCCGAGCGGCACCGGCGCGAAGAAGTCATCGCCAAGGCGCATGCCCTGCTGACGCATTTCTGACCGGGAAAGGTTCGCCGGCGCGCGGGTCACCAAATATAACTCGAGAACGACCACTCAAAAACGACGACTCTAGAACGACTTTGTTCGCAAAATGCACGATATAGTGAACAGACATCGGTTGCCGCACCGTTAAAACCAATCAAAAATAAGCGATGCAAAGAGGCGGCTGGAGACGGCCATGCCTAGGTAATAAGTGTTTCGCATCAAGTCGCTCTGCGCAGAATTTTTTGCGAAGGATCATCGGGAAGCACTCGAATGGGGAATCAAGCATAAATGTCCAATTTCGAAATCGTGGCGCGCGAGGACTTTTCGCCGGTCACCTATCTTCTGGAAATACGCCATCCCTTGATGGCCAAAGCCGCCAAGCCGGGGCAATTCGTCATCGTCATGCTCGACGAGAGCGGCGAGCGGATTCCGCTGACCATCGCCGACTTTGACCGCGAAAAAGGAACGATCACGCTGGTCATCCAGGCCGTCGGCAAGACGACGCGGCAAATGCAGCAGGAATGTGCGGTCGGCACTTCGCTCTACGCGATGGTCGGCCCGATGGGCATCCCGACGTCGATCAGCCACGCCAAAAAAGTCATTTGCGTCGGCGGCGGCCTCGGCGTTGCACCAATTTACCCGCAGGCACGCGCCTTCAAGGAATCGGGCGCCTACGTCATCGGCGTCGTCGGCTTTCGCAACAAGGACCTCGTCTTCTGGGAAGACAAGTTCCGCGCCGTGTGCGACGAATTCATCATCTGCACCGACGACGGTTCGGCCGGCATCAAGGGCCTCGTCACTGCCGGCATTGCGCAGGCCATCGCCAGTCATCCGGACATCGACGAAGTCGTCGCCATCGGCCCGGTGATCATGATGAAAGGCTGTGCTGACGCGACGCGCCCGTACGGCATCAAGACCATGGTCAGCCTCAATCCGGTGATGGTCGATGGCACCGGGATGTGCGGCGGTTGCCGCGTAAAAATCGGCGAACAGGTCAAGTTCGCCTGCGTCGATGGGCCGGACTTTGACGGCCACAAGGTCGACTTCCTGGACCTCATGACGCGCCTGCGCCGCTATACCAAGGAAGAGCGGATGGCACTCGAGCACTGGGAAAAAGGCGAAAAAGGCTGCCGCCTGCAGACCGCCAACCCGGCAAAGGCCGAAACGACCGCGGTCAAGTGAGCATTCGTCCGCGGCAAAGCAGCCAGGCACGAAGTCCATGGACCACACGGAGCCGGTCCATCGCGCTTACGGTCACTCGCCTTTTAGTCTGCGTTTGCGCAGCGCGAAGATTGCCTGATCTGCGTCACCGCAATGCTTTGAACCAATTTTTTTACGCTGGAGTTAAACGGTAAAGTCATGGCGAAGAAAAGGACAATTCGCAGTATTCCGCAGGAGCGCACGCCGATGCGCGAGCAGGACCCTCTCGTGCGGGCGACGAACTTCGAGGAAGTCGCCTGCGGTTATCACCCCGAAGACGCCTGGCGCGAAGCCGAGCGTTGCCTGATGTGCCCCGACCAGCCCTGCGTCTCGGGTTGCCCGGTCGGCATCAACATCCCGGGCTTCATCCAGAAGATCGGCGAAAAGGATTTGCGCGGCGCCTACGACGTCATCACCGCGACCAATCTGCTGCCTTCGGTCTGCGGCCGCGTCTGCCCGCAGGAAAACCAGTGCGAAGGCGTGTGCACGGTCGGCGAATCGAACACCGGGCTTGAAGCGGTGGCCATCGGCCGGCTCGAGCGCTTTGTCGGCGACGCGGCGATCAAGGCTGGCTGGGTCAACATCCCTTATATCGAAAAGAACCGCTTCAAGGTCGGCGTCATCGGTTCGGGCCCGGCCGGGATGGCGTGCGCCGCCGACATGGCCAAAGCCGGTTGCGACGTCACTGTTTTCGAGGCCTTCCACCAGGCTGGTGGCGTCCTAAAATACGGCATCCCCGATTTTCGCCTGCCCAACGCGGTGGTCGACGCCGAAATCGAAAACCTCAAGAAACTCGGCGTCAAATTCGAATGCAACACGCTCGTCGGCCGGCTGTTTACCGTCGAGCAGATGATTTCCGAGATGGGCTTTGACACGGTTTTCATCGGCGTTGGCGCCGGTTACCCGACCATGCTCGGCATCCCCGGCGATTCGTTGAACGGCGTGCTCTCGGCAAACGAGTTGCTGACGCGCTGCAATCTGATGCGGGCGCGCGATTTTCCCAACTTTGACACGCCGCAACCGCCGGGCAAGCGCGTTGCCGTCGTCGGCGCCGGCAACACGGCGATGGACGCCGTGCGCGTCTCGTTGCGCCTCGGTGCCGAAAAGGTCTATTGCATCTACCGGCGCTCGCACAAGGAAGCGCCGGCGCGCGCTGAAGAGCTGCATCACGCCGAACAGGAGGGCGTCGAATTCCACTGGCTGACCAACCCGGTCGCCGTGCTGGCCGACGAGGAAGGCAATGCGCGCGGCATCCGCTGCGTGCGCATGGAACTCGGCGAACCCGACGCCTCCGGTCGCCGCCGGCCGATTGCGGTCGCCGGCAGCGAGTTCGACTTCGAGGCCGACCTGATCGTCTATGCGATCGGCACCAACGCCAACCCGATCATGGGCCAGACCTCGCAGCTCAAGCTCAACCAATGGGGTTATATCGACGCCAACGAGAGCCTGGCGACTTCGCTGGCCGGCGTCTTCGCCGGCGGCGACATCGTCACCGGCGCGGCAACGGTGATCCAGGCGATGGGCGCCGGACGCCAGGCGGCGGTGAGCATGAAGGAATACCTCGGCATCCGGGACTGCTCGCTGCCCTACGCGGCAAGTGGCGAGAAGCTGTTCGGCATCGACGTGCGCGAGCGTAATTTTGCCCGCGTGCGCATCGCCTGACGGCGCGTTACACGAAGTAATGCCGGCTGGGCGGGCACCTGACCAGCCGGGCCAGGGCAAGTGAACGACGTGAAGTAACTATGGAAAAAACGATATGAGCATAGACACCCTGGAACACAGCGCAACCAAGCCCGGCCGGAGCGTTGGCACGGTCACCACGCTCAAGGAACACATCGTCGAGATCATCAGCGATTCGGGCGAAGGTGCGCAACGCTGCGGACAGTCGCTCGGCGCGATCGCCGCGCGCATGGGCAACGGCATCTGGACGACCGAGATCATCCCGGCCGAGATCCGCCCGCCGGCGCGCAGCGTCGCCGGCGCCAGCGGCAACCGCATCCGTATTGGCTCGAACTACATCACCAACGGCGGCGACGAGACCGATCTCGTTGTGGCCTTCAACGAGCAGGTGCTGCTCGGCCGCGTGCGCGCCCGCGAGCTTAAGCCCGGCTGCATCATTTTTCTCGAGAGCATGTGGCGCAAGAACCCTGATCTGAATATCTCGATGGCTTACGTCGAGGCCTACGAGCGCCTCGTCGCCGCCGGCTACCGCGTGCTCGAGACGCCGATGGAAGAGCAGTGCCAGTTGCTCAACGCCGATCCGAAGCGGGGCAAGAACATGTTCGCGCTCGGCATGCTCTGCTACCTATACAGCTTTGAACTCGACATGGCGCGCGAGCAGATCGCGCTGACCTTCGGCAAAAAGGCGCAGGCGGTCATCGCGGCCAACGTCGAACTGCTCGAAGCCGGGTACGCCTGGGCGGCGGCCAACATCGATTTCCGTTTCTCGATTCCGGCAACGCCGGCCACGCAGCCGCAGATCGTCACCAACGGCAACACCGCGCTGGCGCTCGGCGTGATCGCCTCGGGCATGGAGCTGTGCGCGATGTACCCGATCACGCCGGCAACCTCGTCGTCGCACTACCTGTCCGAAGTATTCGAGAAGGTCGGCGGCATTGTGCACCAGGCTGAAGACGAAATCGCCGCCTGCGCCTTCGCGATCGGCGCTTCCTACGCCGGAAAGTGCACGATCACCATCACCTCGGGCCCCGGCTATTCGCTCAAGCAGGAAGCCATCGGACTCGCCGTCATGGCCGAGATCCCGCTCGTCGTGGTCAACGTTCAGCGCGGCGGACCGAGCACCGGCCAGCCGACCAAAGTCGAACAGGGCGACCTGATGTGCACGATCTTCGGCAGCCACGGCGACGCGCCGAAGGTGGTCATGGCAGCGGCGACGATCGAGGACTGCTTCTACGCGGTGATCACCGCGCGGCGCATCGCCGAGACTTTCAATATGGTCGTCGTCATCCTGACCGACGCCAGCCTTTCGTCGTCACAGCAGCCTTTCAACCGACCGCAGTTTTCAGAAACCTGGCTCGCGCCACCGGTCGACCAGAGCCCGATTCCCGAAGGCGCCAAGCCCTACGACTGGGACGCGACGACCGGCCTGGCGCGCCGCTTCATTCCCGGTCAGCCGGGCGGCATGCACACCGTCACCGGCCTTGCCCACGACCGCAACAGCCACGTCGCCTACGACCCGGACATCAACCAGGAAAGTCTGCGCGCGCGCAGCCTCAAACTTGCCGCGCTGCAAAAAACGCTGACGCCGCCCGAGATCTTCGGCGAGCCCAGCGGCGAGTTGCTGATCATCGGCTGGGGCAGTACCAAGGGGGCGATCGAGGAAGCCGTGCAAACTTTGCGTGAAGGCGGCTGCAAGGTCGGCGCGATCAACCTGCGCTTCCTGCAGCCGATGCAGCCGGGAATCAAGGAAATCATGCAGCGCTATACGCGCGTCATGACCATCGAAAACAACTGGAGCGATAGTCCGGACGAAGAAATCATCGACGCGGACAACCGTCGCTACTCGTCGCTGGCGATCCTGTTGCGTTCGCGTTACCTCGTCGATGTCGATTGCTGGAGCGAGGTCAGGGGCCAACCGGTCAAGCCGAGCACCATCTGCCGCGTTGTCCTCGCCAAGCTCGCGAAGTAAGGAAAAGAAACCATGAAATCTTCTGCCACCGACTGCCTGCTCGAACTCTACGACGAGCAGCATGAACTTGAAGACTACCAGAGCGGCGTACCGCGCTGGTGCACCGGCTGCGGCGACAACGCCATTCTGGCTGCCGTTCAGCGGCTCTGCCGTGACGAAGGCCTGCGTCCGGAAAAGACCGTTTTCGTTTCCGGAATCGGCTGCTCGAGCCGCTTCCCGCATTACATGAAGACTTATGGTTTCCACGGCATCCACGGCCGCGCGCTGCCGGTCGCCGAAGGCGTCAAGATGGCGCGGCCCGACCTCAACGTCTTCGTCAACACCGGCGACGGCGACTGCTGCAGCATCGGCGCTGCGCACTGGATCCACGCCATTCGCTACAACATGAACCTGACCGTCTTCCTGCACGACAATCAGATTTACGGGCTGACCAAGAAGCAGGCGTCACCGACCTCGCCAATCGGTACCAAGAGCAACACGACGCCGCGCGGCAGCTATCTTGACGCCTTGAATCCGCTCGCCGTGACGCTCGGCGTCGCCAACGCCTCGTTCGTCGCCCAGGCCGTGGACTGGATCCCCGAAAGCCTCTACCAGATCGTCCGCGCGGCTTACCACCACAAGGGCTTATCGTTCGTGCGCATCCTCCAGCGCTGCCCGGAATGGCTGCCCAAATCGCTCGATCCGTGGATGCACGACACCAACAAGGTACAACTGCTGCACCACGAAACTTCGCTGCAGCTCAGCGCCGGGCTGTCCAAGGTGTACAAGAACCAGCTCGAGCACGACCCGCTCGACATGAACCGAGCGCGCGAAATCGCCTCGAGCGCGGACGTCTGCCCGGTCGGCATCCTCTACCAGAACAAGGATATCCCGCGTTACGAGGAAACCCGGCAAACCGGCGTGCTGCGCACCACCGAGACGGTGCGCAGAGGTTTCGAAGCCGAACTCGACAAGTACACGGTCTGAGCCGACCCGGCGCATCTTAAACGGCGTTCCGACGAATCGTGATCCGTTCGGGACAAGTGGTTAAACGAATTCTATGTGATGGCCTATGGACACTGATCTGCAAGCGCAAATTGCTTTTTACCTGACCGGCAACCGCCTGGCCACGCATCTTCAGCCGAGCGCCGAAGGCCAGCTGATCCCGGCGCTCTTCAGCGCGCACCGTGACCTCACCCGCTTGCGCTACGACTTCCCTCTGGTCCTTGTGAACGACGGTTCTAGCGATGTTTTCGTCGCGCCGATGTCGGCGCTGATCGACGATATCCTCGACAAGATCGCCCATGGCGAGGGCAACGAGCGCGTCCGCAAACACGTACTGCGCATCGAGCAGGAAATTCGCGTGCGCCTCGCCGACGGTGCGCGCGCTTCGTTTTCGGCGCGCTGGGACGAGGCCGCGGCGCAGCTCGCCAAGGCCGACCACGAACTCGCCGCAAGCCTCGCTCTGGCGCGTGCCAATCTCATGGTCGACGGCGAGCTCGTCGACTGCGACGCGCACACGCCCTACGCCGTTCTGCTCCATGCCTGGCAGCGCACCCAGGCGCGCCGTGCCGAACAGTTCTGCGTGCGCATCGACCGGCTGCGTCTCAAGCTCTCCGACATCATCAAATCGGACTTCGCGACCTCGGACGCCGGCAAGAGTGCCGAGCACCTCAGATCGTCGTTCGGCAACGGACCGATGGACCGCTTCGATTTCGACTTCATGGCGAAAATCCTGCGCAGGTCGGCGCCCAGGGAAAGCCTCACGAAGAGTCGACGCGAGCGGATTCTCGGCCTTCTCTCCGTGCTCGAGACACAAAAGTTCCATGTCCGGGCCGAGCACGCCGGGACGCCGTATACCTTCATCTTCGACAGCTGTGCGCGTGCCCTCGAATGCTATGGCGAGCGCCTGGCGAAGGCCGTCGAACTGGCCCGGGCGCTGGCTGTTGCCGAACTCGAGATCAAGGGCGAATACAGCGAGGCCAAACACGACCGGCTGTTTGAATCGTTCGGCCAGAACGGGCTCGACGCCAGCGATTTAGCGCTGTTCCCCGATTACCTCGTTCGCCTCGACGCGCGCAAGCTCACCGGCGCCGAGCACAGCGCGCTGAGCGAGATCCTCTCGGTCGATCTGCCGATCAAGATTCTCGTGCAGACCGACGACATCAGCGAAAAATCGTCGCTCGCCAACGGCCACATGGCTTTTTCCCTGCGCAGCAAGCAACTGGCGAGCATGGCGCTCGGCCTGACCGGCGTCTTCGTCGTGCAGACGCCCGCGTCCCTCCTCTACCCACTGCAGCAGCAGATCCAGCGCGGACTCGATTATCGCGGCCCGGCGCTGTTCAGCGTATTTTCTGGCGCCGCCCAAACGACGCGCGTTTTGCCGCCGTATCTGATCTGTGCCGCGGCGCTCGAATCGCGCGCCTTCCCGACCTTCTCCTTCGACCCATCGGCCGGCGCCGACTGGGCGTCGTGTTTCTCGCTGGCCGAAAACCCGCAAGCCGAAAACGACTGGCCGGTGCACGCCTTCGCGTACGAGGACGAAAAGCAGCAGGACGTACACACGCAAATCCCGTTCACGCTGCTCGATTTCGTTGCCTGCGATGCGCGCTACAGCGAGCACTTTGCCTGCGTCCCGCGCTCCGCCTGGAGCGAGACGCTGGCGCCGGCCGAAGACGCGATAGCAGCGTCCGGGCGTGGAAGCCTCGACAGCGTGCCCTGCTTGACCATGATCGACGCGCAGAACCGCGTGCACAAGGTCATTGTCGACGAGCAGCTGATCCGCGAAGCGCGCCGTTGCCGCCGCGCGTGGAACAGCCTGCAGGAACTCGGCGGCGTCCACAACTCGCACGCCAAGCGCCTGCTGGCCAGCGCAAAGGCGACCACTGAGGCGCTCACCAGGGCCGCCGCAGGGGTGGCGACGCCGAGCCAAGCACGCAGCGAAGCGCACAGCGAAGCGGCGGTTGCCGCCAGCCCGGCAGCAGCACCTGGCGCCGCCGTCGCGCCGCTCGTCGAAGCCGAGCCGGAACGCTCGCCCGACGAAGCCTATATTGAGACGGCCCGCTGCTCGACGTGCAACGAATGCGTCCAGCTCAACGGCAAGATGTTCGCCTACGACGCCAACAAGCAGGCGTACATCGCCGACCTCAACGCCGGCACCTACGCCCAGCTCGTCGAAGCCGCCGAGAACTGCGCGGTATCGATCATTCACCCGGGCAAGCCGCGCAACCCCAAAGAAGCCGGCCTCGACGAGCTCATGAAGCGCGCCGAACTGTTCATCTAACGGTGACTTCCGGCAACGGCCGGCCGTCCGGCCACGACACAGGGCGCTTCGGCGCCCTGTTTTTGTCGCACCTTCGGGCCGGTCACCGGGGCATGCGGCCGACCTGCCATGCAGAAGATATGCGCCGATACGGGAAACGAAAATGATTCCCATTGGTCCATCATCGCCGGCACACCGTCGTCGTCCGCCGCGATTTTTTGCGCGCAGTTCGCTTTTCCTGCGTCACGGAGCACACATGAAGACCAAATTGTTGTGGTTGCTGTTCGCTTTGGCGACCACGGTGCACGCCGCGTTGCCCGATGCCGCGTTGGCGCCGGCGCTGCAACCGCTCAAGCAGCAGTCGCAGGCGGCGCACATGACGGCGGTCGTCGTCAGCCGCTTGCATTACAAGCCGACGCCGCTCGACGACGCCATGTCGCAGAAGATACTCGAGCATTACCTCAATGTCCTCGACGCCGACAAGTTCTTCTTTACCAAGGCCGACGTCGACCAGCTGACGGCTGACTATGGCGCCCGCCTCGACGAGACGATCATCGACGGCGACCTGAGCATCCCGTTCGCCATTTTCAAGCTGCACGCGCAGCGCATGAACGACCGCTTTTCCTCCGCGCGTAGCCTGCTGAAGACCGGTTTTGACTTCGCGCAGAAAGAGAGTTACCCCTACGAGCGCAAAAAAAAACCGTGGCTTGAATCGGAAAAGGAACTGAACGAGCTCTGGCGCAAACGCGTCAAGAATGACTGGCTGCTGCTCAAACTGGCCGATCAGGACGATAAGGCGATCGTCGAGACGCTCGACAAGCGCTACGCGAACTCGCAGAAACGCGTTACACGGATCACCAGTGAAGACGTGTTTCAGGCGTTCATGAACGCCTACACGACAGCCATCGATCCGCACAGCAACTATCTCTCGCCGCGTGCGGCCGAGGATTTTGGCATTTCGATGAGCTTGTCGCTGTTCGGCATCGGCGCATCGCTCTCGCAAAAGGACGATTACACGGTGATCACCGCGCTCATCGCGGGCGGCCCGGCCGTCCTTTCCGGCCAGCTCAAAGCGGGCGATCGCATCGTCGCCGTCGGTCAGGGCGGCGGCGCGCTCACCGAGATCATCGGCGGGCGCTTGTCCGATGCCGTCGCGCTCATTCGCGGCGCCGCCGACACAACCGTACGGCTCTCCGTGCTGCCCGCGGATGCCGCGGCCGACGGCCAGCAGAAGTTTGTCACGCTGGTACGCAAGAAAATCACGCTCGACGACCAGTCGGCGAAGACCAAGGTGCTCACCGTCACCGCCGCCGGCGCACGCGAAGCCAAAGGCGCCGGCAAACCCGGCGACCGGCAAGCAGGCGCCGGACCGTCCCGCCGCGTCGGGGTGATCACCCTGCCCTCGTTCTATCGGGATTTCGAGGGCCGGCAAAAAGGCGATCGCGAGTTTCGCAGCGCGGCGCGCGATGTCGCCCGGGCGCTGGCCAACCTTCAACGCGACCAGGTCGACGGCGTGCTGCTC
>JBBRXI010000057.1:0-10138 GCA_038248575.1 Burkholderiales bacterium
CAACGAGGATCGACTTGCCGGCCCCGGTCTCCCCGGTCAGCGTACCGAAGCCGCTCGCGAACTCGAGTTCGAGCCGATCGACGAGAACAAAATCGTGGATTGTCAGACGACGCAACATGGCCTGGCGATGACCTTTGCAGGGCTAGTTAACCTTGGGCTGCTCGCTCCAGTGCAGCTTCTGGCGGAGCATCGAGAAGTAACTGTAAGTGGGCGGATGCAGAAGACAGACCGAAAACTGCGAGCGGCGGATACGCACCGTGTCTTCGGGAGACAGATCGAAAGTCAGCTGGCCGTCAAAGTGCACGCGTGAATCGGTCGCGCGCACGATGCGCACTTCGATCTCGTTGCGATCGCTGACCAGGATTGGGCGGTTGGTCAAGGAATGCGGGCACAGCGGCACAAGCGCAATGGCCGAAACCTGCGGGTGCAAAATCGGACCGTTGGCCGACAGCGAATACGCCGTCGACCCGGTCGGCGTCGATACGATAATTCCATCCGAACGCAGGCTGTAGATAAACTCACTGTCGACGAAAAGCTCAAATTCGATCAGCCGGCCGATCGCGCCCTTGTCGACGACGACTTCGTTGAGCGCAACACCCGCGGCGATGCTGCGTCCGTCGCGCACCACTTCGGCTTCGAGCAGCATGCGGCTCTCGGCGGTAAAGCGGCCGGCGAGCAAATCGTCGATGCAGCTGAGCATGTCGCTGCGCGCGATATCGGTCATGAAGCCGAGACGACCCTGGTTCACGCCGACCAGCGGCACGCGATAGCGCGCCAGCTGACGGGCCGCACTCAGCAGCGTCCCGTCGCCGCCTAAAATAATGGCCAGGTCGGCGCGCTCGCCGATCGTCGCAAAATCGCCGGCCGCCCAGTTACCAAGTGCCAGCGGTGCGTCGGGCAAAGCCGCCGTCGCCTGCTCGATGATCACCGTTATTCCGCGCTCGTGCAGATTTTGGGCGAGCAGGCAGAGCGATTCGGCGATCTCCCGGCTATGGTATTTGCCGATCAGCGCAATGGTCCGGGGGGAAATGCGGCCGGCGTCGGGCAAGGGTATGTGCTGATCGATCATGGGTTCAATTAGACCACAATTGAATGGCTTTCGCCGCTGACAGGATCGCCTTCGCCAAGGTCACATCTCGTCACTATTCACTGAAAATTTTTTGTAGAATAATTGCCATGCTCGACGAACGCGCCAGAACGCTGCTCAAGACACTGATTGAACGCTATATTGCCGACGGTCAGCCGGTCGGCTCACGCGCGCTTTCCAAATTCTCGCACCTCGACCTGTCGGCAGCGACCGTGCGCAACGTCATGGCGGACCTTGAAGACTTGGGCTTTATCGCCAGTCCGCATACCTCAGCCGGTCGCATCCCGACCTCGCGCGGCTATCGCTTCTTCGTCGACAGTCTGCTCACGATGACGCCGCTCGAGGCCGAGAAAATCGACGCAATAGCCGGCCAGCTACACCCGTCGCAGCCGCAGCAACTCATCAGCAGCGCATCGCATCTGCTCTCCGGACTCACGCATTTCGCCGGGATCGTCCTCACGCCGCGGCGCGCACGCCCAGGATTCGCCAACTCGAGTTCGTCAGCCTGTCCGAAAAACGCATACTGCTGATTCTCGTGACGAACGACGGCGACGTGCAGAATCGCATCCTGTTTACCGAGCGCGCGTATTCACCGTCCGAACTCGTCGTCGCCACCAACCACCTCAATCAGTACTTTGCCGGACATGAATTCGACGATATCCGCAAGCGCGTCAAGCAAGACCTGATGCGCCTGCGTGGCGACCTGCAGGGCTTGATGGCCGCCGCGCTCGCCGCCGGCGACGAGGCGATGAACCGGATCGACGATCAGTACGTTATTTCGGGTGAGCGCAACCTGCTCGAGGTCGAGGAATTGTCGTCCAATATGAAACGACTACGTGAACTCTTCGATCTCTTCGAGCAACGCACCGCATTGATGCAACTGCTTGACCTTTCGCAGCGCGCCGCCGGCGTGCAAATCTTCATCGGCGGCGAATCGGGGCTCGCGCCGCTCGATGAGTGCAGCGTCGTCACGGCACCCTACGAAGTCGACGGCCAGGTCGTCGGCTCGGTCGGCGTGATCGGCCCGACGCGCATGGCGTACGAGCGCGTGATCCCGATTGTCGATATCACCGCCAAGCTCCTTTCGTCGGCAATGACCTACCAGAGCCACGCGTGATCGCCGGCCCATTCGCGCGTTCGCCATGCGGAGCATGACGCGGTGACGACGCTGCTGCGCGAACCTGCCCACCGCCACGGAACGGTGGCAAAAACCGCCGTTTTGCTGATCAATCTCGGCACGCCCGAAGCGCCGACCGCTTCGGCGGTGCGCACCTTTCTCAAGGAGTTTCTCTCCGATCCGCGCGTCGTCGAAATCCCGCGTGCGCTCTGGTGGCTGATCCTCAACGGCATCGTCCTTAACGTGCGGCCGAAGAAATCGGCGGCCAAGTATGCGTCGATCTGGACGGACGACGGTTCGCCACTCAAGGTCCATAGCGAACGCCAGGCAAAAATGCTGCGCGGTTTTCTCGGCCAGGCCGGCCATCAGGTCTTGGTCGCCAACGCCATGCGTTACGGCCACCCGTCGATCCCGGCGACGCTGGCGCGGCTCAAGGCCGAGGGGTGCACACGCTTCCTGCTGCTCCCACTGTATCCGCAGTACTCGTCGAGCACGACGGCGAGCGCCTTCGACGCCGCTTTCGCCTGGCTCGCAGCGCTGCGCAACCAGCCGGAAATCCGCACCGTGCGCAGTTTTGCCGACGACCCCGGCTATATCGCTGCACTCGCCAAGTCGGTCAGCGAACACTGGCTGGTCCATGGTCGTCCGTCGGCGTCCTACCGGCTGATCATGAGCTTTCACGGCGTACCGCACTATACGCTCGAGAAAGGTGATCCCTATCACTACGAGTGTCATAAGACCGGGCGCCTTCTCGCCGAGGCCTTGAGCCTTCGCCCCGACGAATATCAAATCTGCTTCCAGTCGCGCTTCGGTCGCGCCCAATGGCTGCAACCCTATACCGCACCCACGCTGGAGGCGCTGGCCAAGGAAGGGGTACGCCGAGTCGATGTGATGTGCCCTGGGTTCCCCGCCGACTGCCTCGAGACGCTGGAAGAAATTAATATCGAAGGCGAGGCCTGTTTCGTCGCAGCCGGCGGCAAGGAGTACCGCTATATCGCCTGCCTTAACGAACGCGACGACTGGATCAGCGCGCTCACCGCGATAGCCACGACGCATCTGCAGGGCTGGCCGACGCAAGCCCTTCCCGATGCCGCGGCGCTTGAACTTGGCGCCTTGCGCGCCAAGGCGCTCGGCGCTCGCACCTAGCCCGGCAAAGACACACGCGCCCGCTCAGAGCGGCGTCATTTCAAGCTCGTAGCCGGCGCCGCTGCCCTGCACGGCGCCTTTTCCGAAGCTGGCGAGCGCCTTGTTGGCTTCGCGCAAACGCGCGATAACCTTGGCCACCAAAGTCTTCTGAAAACGCTCCTGCAACTCATCGGAGCTCAATTGCAGCGCGGCGCTGTTGATTTCCAGAAATCGCGTCGGCTCGAGCGTGACGACCGACGCTGAACGCTTGCTATCGGTGGGATGGAGGAAAGCCATTTCACCGACGACTTCGCCGGCGGCAAGCCGGCAGATCGATTTGCCGGCGACCGAAACCTCAACGAAACCGCTGATCAGCACGCCGAAAATCCGATTGTTCTCGCCTTCGCGGATCAGCGTGACCTTCTCGGCAACCTCGCGCCAGACGCTGATGCGCAAAACTTCCCAGAGCTCGATATCCTCGAAGGCGGCGAAGAACTTGAGCGCGCGCAGGATCTCGAAGTGTGAGTTATCCTGCTCCGTCGAATCCTCATCGAGCATCTGATAGCGCACGCTGGCCAGATCTTTGGCGAACTCGGCGCCGTTGCGATAGCGGCTGTAAAGGTCTTTTTCCAGCGCTTTTCTGACGATGGCGTCGAGTCCGATCGGCAGATTCGGGTTGAGCGCGCAGACCGACGGGGTGTCGGCGTTTACAATCTTGTAGACCAACGCGCCCTGATTGTTGGCGCGAAACGGCAGGCGCCCGGTCAGCAACTGGAAGAGCAGCACGCCGAGCGAGTAAAGGTCGGTCTTCTGGTTGAGCGGGTAATTCTTGATCTGCTCTGGCGACATATAGGCCGGCGAACCGACGCCCATGACGAAGGTTGAATCCTTGTCCATGTTCTTGTGCAGATTGAGCGCCAGACCGAAATCGGTGATTTTCGGGTTGTCGTCGGCGTCGATCAGAATGTTGGCCGGCTTGATGTCGCGATGCACGACGCCTTGACGGAAGGCATGATCGAGCGCCAGGCAGCACTTGAAAATGATCCCGATCACCCGGTGCATTGGCAGCAGACGGCTGATCGTGCAGTAATGGTCGAGCGGCGTGCCGTCGATAAACTCCATGACAATATAGGCCCGCTCGGCTTCGATCTGGGCGTCGTAGATCTTGACGATGTTCGGATGGTTGAGGCGGCGGCCGATCGACTCTTCGGTCTGATAGAGCTTGCGCAGCCGCCGTGACATCGTGGCGTTCTCTTCGCCAAAGCGAATCAGCTTGATCGCGACCTCGCGCTCGGTCTCCGGATCGCGCGCCAAGTAGACTACTGCCGTCGCGCCTTTGCCAAGAACACGCGAGGTTTCGTATTTGCCGATTTTTTCTGCCATGCCCTTAACGCTCGAGAAGAGAGACGACTTTGTCCGCAATCGTAGCAGCAGAACGTTGTCCTGCGTTATCCGGCCCGGTAACTAAATCGGTGCGGCGCAAAAAAAGAACGCGAAAACGCTTGAAAACGGTTAAAGCGACCCCAGTTAGCCAAAGTTTTCCGGGAGACCAATAATGCCAGAGCACGACGAAGAGACAAGTGACGCGATACGCGCTGATAATACAGCGGCCGACAAAGAGAATCAGGCCGAGTTGGCAGAATTGGCAGAATTGGCCGCATTGGCCGGGTTGGCCGACACTGCCGCAGGCCGCACGCCGACCCCTGACGAGCGGGCTAATGAGGCCGAGTCGAGGGCCGCCGAGCATCACGATGCGTGGCTACGGGCCAAGGCCGAGAACGAGAATGTTCGCCGCCGCGCCCAGGACGATATCGCGAAAGCCTCGAAATTCGCCATCGAACGTTTCGCCCGTGAGTTACTGGCGGTGAAAGACAGCCTCGAAGCCGCTCTGGCCACCGAAACACCGAGCGTCGATAGCATGAAAGCCGGGACCGAGCTTACGCTCAAGCAACTCATATCCGCTTTTGAAAAAGCGAACCTCACTGAAATCAATCCGCTCGGCGAGAAATTTGATCCGCACCGCCATCAGGCGATCAGCATGGTCGACGCCGAGCAGGAAGCGAACACGGTCGTCAGCGTCTTGCAAAAAGGCTATCTGATCGCCGACCGGGTACTGCGCCCCGCGCTCGTTATTGTCGCCAAACCAAAAGCTTGAAAAGTAACCATCGGGCCCCATTTACGGCTCATCCGGATGCATCCGGGCATTAACACATTATTTTTAAGGACTCTGACATGGGCAAGATTATCGGTATCGACCTCGGCACGACCAACTCCTGCGTTGCCGTCATGGAAAATGGCAAACCGAAGGTCATCGAGAACTCGGAAGGCGCACGCACCACGCCGTCGATCGTCGCCTACACCGAAGATGGCGAAATCCTCGTCGGCGCGCCGGCCAAGCGTCAGGCAGTGACCAACGCCAAGAACACGCTGTACGCCGTCAAGCGGCTGATCGGACGTCGCTTCGACGAGAAGGAAGTGCAGAAGGACATTTCGCTGATGCCATTCAAGATCCTCAAGGCGGACAATGGCGACGCCTGGGTCGAAGTGCGCGGCAACAAGATCGCGCCGCAACAGGTCTCGGCCGAAGTGCTGCGCAAAATGAAAAAAACCGCCGAGGATTACCTCGGGGAAGAAGTCACCGAGGCGGTCATCACCGTTCCCGCTTACTTCAACGACAGCCAGCGTCAGGCGACCAAGGACGCCGGCCGCATCGCCGGCCTCGAGGTCAAGCGCATCATCAATGAGCCGACGGCGGCGGCGCTGGCCTTCGGCATGGACAAGAAGCAGGGCGACAAGAAAATCGCCGTCTATGACCTCGGTGGCGGCACCTTCGATATTTCGATTATCGAAATTGCCGAAATCGAAGGCGAACACCAGTTCGAAGTGCTGGCGACCAACGGCGACACCTTCCTCGGCGGCGAGGACTTCGACCAGCGCCTGATCGATTACATCATCGACGAATTCAAGAAGGACACCGGCGCCAACCTCAAGAACGACGTTCTTGCGTTGCAGCGCCTCAAGGACGCCGCCGAAAAGGCCAAGGTCGAGTTGTCGTCGGGCCAGGCGACCGAAGTGAATCTGCCGTACATCACCGCCGACGCTTCAGGCCCCAAACACCTCGCAGTAAAGATCACGCGCTCGAAGTTCGAAGCGCTGGTCGACGAGCTGATCGAGCGCACCATCGAGCCCTGCCGCATCGCGCTCAAGGACGCCGGCTGCAAGATTACCGACATCAACGACGTGATCCTCGTCGGCGGCCAATCGCGCATGCCCAAGGTTCAGGACCGGGTCAAGGAGTTCTTCGGCCAGGAGCCGCGCCGTGACGTGAACCCGGACGAAGCCGTCGCCGTTGGCGCGGCTATCCAGGGCGGCGTGCAACAGGGCGAAGTCAAGGACGTGCTGCTGCTCGACGTCACCCCGCTCTCGCTAGGCATCGAAACGCTGGGTGGCGTGATGACCAAGCTGATCAAGAAAAACACGACGATCCCGACCAAGGCCGGCCAGGTTTTCTCGACGGCCGACGACAACCAGAGCGCGGTCACCATCCACGTGCTTCAGGGCGAGCGTGAAATGGCGTCGGGCAATAAGAGCCTCGGCCAGTTCAACCTCTCCGACATTCCGCCGTCACCGCGCGGCATGCCGCAAATCGAGGTCACCTTCGACATCGACGCCAACGGCATCCTGCACGTCTCGGCCAAGGACAAAACCACCGGCAAGGAGAACAAGATCAAGATCCAGGCCAGTTCCGGGCTTTCCGAGGAGGAAGTGCAGCGCATGGTGCAAGACGCCGAACTGCACGCCGAGGAGGACAAGAAGGCGCACGAGCTCGCCGAGGCGCGCAACCAGTGCGACGGAATGATCCACACCGTCAAGAAGTCGCTCGCCGAGTACGGCAAGGAACTTTCGGATGACGAGCGGAGCGTCATCGAAACCGCCATCAAGGACGCCGAAGAAGCGATTCGTGGCGACGATGCGCAGGCCATGAAAGCCAAGGGCGAAGCCTTGGGCGCGGCAGCGCAAAAGCTCGGCGAGAAGGTCTATGCCAAGCAGCAAGCCGAGGCCTCTGCAGCGCAGGGTGCGGCCGACGGGGACGGCGCGCAGGCCGGCGCCGGCGGCGGCCATGCCGGCGATGCCGAGAAGGACGACGGCGAAGTTGTTGACGCGGAATACACCGAAGTCAAAGACAAGAAGTAGAACTCTGTCGCAAGCGGCGAAGCGTATAATCGCGCCTCGCCCCACCGCTCTACTCCTTCCCTTGTGCAGAACCCATGGCAAAACGTGACTTTTACGACATTCTCGGTGTTAACCGCGACGCTTCCGACGAAGAAATCAAGAAGGCTTATCGCAAACTGGCGATGAAGCACCATCCGGACCGCAATCCGGATCACCCGAAAGCCGAAGAGCACTTCAAGGAAGCCAAAACAGCTTACGAGATTCTGTCCGACGCCCAGAAACGTGCAGCCTACGATCAGTACGGCCATGCCGGCGTCGATCCGCAAGGCGGCATGGGCGGCGGCTTCGGTGGCGCTGGCGCGGCCGGCTTTGGCGACGCCTTTGGCGGGATTTTCGACGAGATCTTCGGCGGCGGCGGGCGCGGTGGCGCACGTTCAAACGTTTATCGCGGCGCCGACCTGCGTTACAACATCGAAGTCACGCTCGAACAGGCGGCGTTCGGCACCGAAACCAAAATTCGCATTCCGACGATGGAAGCGTGCGAACCCTGCAAGGGAACGGGCGCCAAACCCGGAACCCAGCCGAAGACCTGTCCGACGTGCCAGGGCAGCGGTCAGGTGCGCCTGCAACAGGGGTTTTTCTCGATCCAGCAGACCTGCCCCAAGTGTCACGGCAACGGGCGCTTCGTCGCCGACCCGTGCAGCGCGTGCCAGGGCGCCGGGCGTGTCAAACAGCACAAGACATTGGCCGTCAAAATCCCGGCCGGGGTAGACGAAGGCGATCGTATTCGCTTGTCCGGCGAAGGCGAGCACGGAATCAACGGCGGTCCGTCGGGCGACCTCTACGTTCAGATCCACCTCAAGCCCCACGCCGTTTTCCAGCGCGAACAGAATGACTTGCATTGTGAAATGCCGATCAGCTTTACGACCGCGGCGCTCGGCGGAGAAATAGAAATCCCGACGCTCGACACCGTGGCGAAAATCAGGATCCCGCCCGAGACCCAATCGGGCAAAACGTTCCGCCTGCGCGGCAAAGGCATCAAGGGCGTTCGCAGCAACAGCCACGGCGACCTGCTCTGCCATGTTATCGTCGAGACCCCGGTGCAGCTCACCGATCGCCAGAAAGAGCTGCTGCGCGAGCTTGAAGAGTCGAGTGTCGGCGACGAAGGTCGCCACAATCCGCGCGCCAAGTCGTGGATGGACCGCGTGCGCGAGTTCTTCGCCGCCAGCTGATTAGCCAACCGCTGCGCCGGGTCTGCCGACACGCCGACCCGGCGTCTTGCACCGCCAGGCTGCCCGTCTTGCCAACGCTCCAGAGCCGGGAAACTACTCGTCTGGCTGCCCGACATACGGCCGTCGAAGAGGATTCTTCCGGGCACGCCAGGGCAATCTGCGGCAACTCGCGCTCAATCAGCGCGCGCTCAACGGCATACCGCTCGCGGCGTCCGCCGTCGGCGGCTCCCACTTAGGCGCGACGCCAGCTTGTTCCCTGGGCACTGTCTTCGAGCACGATACCGGCCGCCAGCAACGCGCTGCGAATTCGGTCGGCCTCGGCGAAATTCCGGGCTTTCTTCGCCGCGCTGCGTTCGGCAATCAGCGCGGCGATATGCTCCGCGTCGAAGGTTCCCGCTTCAGCCGATGATCCATTCGACCCACCCGATTGGGTGCCCTTGACGCCGGCACCGGCAGGCGCTGCCTGCAGAAAGGCCTGCGGATCACGTCCAAGGAGTCCAAGCAGGCGCGCGAGCGCGCGAAGTTGGGCGGCCAGGGCCGCCGACTTGCGTCGATTAACTTCGCTGGCCAAGTCAAAAAGCGCCGCGCAGGCTTCCGGCGTATTGAAGTCGTCGTCCAGCGCTGCGCGAAACCGCTGCGCATGCGCCTCCTGCCAATCGACGGCGAGTTCCTCGCTGTTTATCCCCCTGAGCGCCGTGTACAAGCGGCTGAGCGCCTGGCGGGCATCGTCAAGATGTGTATCGGAGTAATTGAGCGGACTGCGATAGTGCGCACGCAGGATGAAGAAACGGACCACTTCGGCGTCGTACTTCTTGAGTACTTCGCGAATGGTGAAGAAATTTCCCAGCGATTTGGACATCTTTTCGTCGTCGACGCGAACGAAGCCGTTGTGCAGCCAGTAGTTGACGAAGCGGCAATCGTGCGCGCCTTCCGATTGGGCGATTTCGTTTTCGTGGTGCGGGAACTGCAAGTCCTGCCCGCCACCGTGGATATCGAAATGGGGCCCGAGCAGATCGCCGCTCATTGCCGAACACTCGATGTGCCAGCCGGGACGACCTTTACCCCAAGGCGAGTCCCACGCCGGCTCGCCGGGCTTGACGCGCTTCCAGAGGACGAAGTCGAGGGGATCCTGCTTCGCCTGGTCGAGGCCGACGCGTTCACCGGCCCGCAGGTCGTCGAGCGTCTTGCCGGAAAGCTTGCCGTAGTCGGGGAACTTGCGCACCGAAAAATTCACGTCGCCGTCGCCGGTCTGATAGGCCAGACCTTTTTTTTCCAGTTCGCCGATGAGCCCCAGCATCTGCGGGACGTAATCGGTGGCATGCGGTTCGAAACTCGGCTTCTCGACACCGAGCGCCACAGCGTCCTCTTCCATGAAACCGATAAAACGCTGCGTCAACTGGCCTA
>JBBRXI010000058.1:0-10131 GCA_038248575.1 Burkholderiales bacterium
CGTTCGGCCTCTTCGCGACCGACAAAAAACCCCGACACATGGTGGACATGCTCAGCCATAAGTTATCCCCGACAAGCGATGGATGATCGCGCCATTCGGCGCCCCCTGGATTGACCCGGCGGAGGCGGTGATGGTTCTCAGAAACCGCCAAGCATCGGTGCTTTTCCCCTGGCTTTAAGCGCCCCCGCCGGCGCGCTTACGCAGCATGTCGATGATCATCGACGCCGTCTGCTCGATCGCGCGCTGGCTGGTGTCTATGGTCGGCCAGCCGCAGCGCACGAACAGGCGCCGCGCCGTGAGAAGTTCCTGGCGCAGGCAGTCGAGGTCGGCGTAGTCGGTGTTGGCTTCGTCGTTGAATTTGCGCAGGCGGGCAGCGCGGACCATGGCCAGATGCGAGGCGCTGATCGTCAGGCCGACGATCAAAGGCCCCTTGGCGCGCAACAAGGCGGCCGGCGGCGGCGCTCCGGGAACCAGCGGCACGTTGGCCGCCTTGATGCCGCGCGATGCGAGATACATGCAGGTCGGCGTCTTGGTCGTCCGCGAAACGCCGACGACGATGACGTCGGCGCTTTCGAGGTCGTCGCCGCCGATGCCGTCATCGTGGGCGAGCGTGTATTTCATCGCTTCGACGCGCCGGTAATAGTCCTCGTCGAGGGCGTCGCCCGATCCGTTATGCCGCACGACCGGCGCGCCGGAATATTCGGCGAGCAGGCTGATCAGCGGCTCGAGCGAAAACTGGCAGGGGACGTCGAGTGCCCGGCAACCGGCTTCGAGCGCATCGCGCACGTCGCGGTGCGTGATGCTGTGCAGGACATAGCCGGGCGACGTGGCGATGGCGCTGAGGATCTCGGGAATCTGATCGAGGCGACGGATCATTTTCCACAAGCGGCGGGTCACCTGGACGCCGTCGAGCTGGATGACGGCGTTGCGCGCCAGCATCTCGACGAGTTCACCCGAGGCATGCGAGACGAGGTGCATGACGAAGCTTTTGCGCACGGCGCCCGCGACACGATTTACGGGCATGGTCAACGGTGGTAACCGCCGTCAAGGCGCAGTACGCTGCCGTTGATCATGACGTTCTTGAGCACGTGCAACGCGAGCATGGCGAACTCGGCCGGGTCGCCGAAACGGTGCGGAAACGGGATCTGGTGCGCCAGCCGCGAATCGAGGTCTTTTTCCATGGCGAACAAGGTCGGCGTGCCGAAGAGCCCGGGCGCAATCGCGACGACGCGGATTCCGAGCGGTCCGAGTTCGCGGGCGGCGGGCAGGATCATGCTGACGACGCCGCCCTTCGACGCCGAGTAGGCGGCCTCGCCGATCTGCCCTTCGTAGGCCGAAACCGACGCCGTGCACAGGATGACGCCGCGCTCGCCACTCGCCTGCGGCGGCAGGTGAGCCATGTCAGCGGCGACGAGCCGCATCATGTTGAAGGTCGAAATGAGGTTCACTTCGACGAGTTGGCGAAAGTCTTCGAGCGCCATCGGCCCGTGGTCGCCAAAAATCGGCGCGAAATGGCCGCGGCCGACGCAATGAACGAGCACGCGCGCGGCGCCGTTCACATCGCGCGCCATGGCGATCGCCTTCTCCGCCGACGCCGAATCGGCGACGTCGCAATGGATCGCGCGCGCGCCAATTTCGTCGGCGAGCTTGTGCACCCCGGCCTCGTCGATGTCGATCACCGTCACTTTGGCGCCGGCCTCGACGAGATGACGCGCCGTTTCGGCGCCAAGGCCCGACGCGGCGCCGGTGACGACTACTGGGCATTCCCACAAATCCATTGTCAGGCTCCGGTTCACGAATCAGTTCAGGTAAGGGCATATTATCGGGCCGCAGCAGGGCGCATGCAAACGGTCTGCATCGGCCGGAGCATGGACCTGGCAGGTCTGGAGAAGTCCGCGCGGGAAACGTGCGGCGGCCGGACGACTACAGTTGGAAGCGGCCGGCGGACTCCTTCAAAGCGCAGGAGAGGTCGCGCAGTTTGCACGCGTGACCGTAGCGGAACGGTTGGAAAGGAATGAAGAAGCCACGCAATGTGGCGAGGCCTCGCCATCTGGAGGCAGATAAAGCGGCAGCCATGCCTCGGTGGCGCGGTCGGGCGCTGGGGGATTAGCAGCCGACGCTCAGAGAACGTTTCTCAGAAAGCGTTGTGTGCGCTCGTGCTGCGGCCGGTCGAAGAGGTCGGCCGGCGCGCCTTCCTCGACGATGAGGCCTTCGTCGAGGAAGACGACGCGGTCGGCAACCTGGCGTGCGAAGCCCATTTCGTGCGTGACGACGACCATCGTCATGCCCTCCTCGGCAAGCGCCTGCATGACGGTGAGGACTTCGCCGACCATTTCCGGGTCGAGCGCCGAAGTCGGTTCGTCGAAGAGCATGATCTGCGGTTGCATGGCCAGCGCGCGGGCGATCGCGACGCGCTGCTGCTGTCCGCCGGAGAGCTGGTTTGGATAGGCGTCGATCTTGTCGAGCAGGTCGACTTTCACCAGCAACTGGCGCGCGCGCTCGCGCGCCTCGGCGAGCCCGAGGCCACGTACCGAGAGCGGCGCGAGGGTAATGTTCTCGAGTACCGTCTTGTGCGGAAAAAGGTTGAAGCGCTGGAAGACCATGCCGATCTCCGAGCGCAACGCGTCGACGTCGGTGCGGTTGTCGTGCACCGAAACGCCGCGCACGAAAACCTCGCCGCCCGAGGCGTCTTCGAGGCCGTTCAGGCAGCGCAGCAAGGTGCTCTTGCCCGACCCCGACGGGCCGATGACGCAGACGACCTCGGAGGCGGCGATTGCACAGTCGATGCCGCGCAGCACTGGCAGGTCGCCAAAGCGCTTTTCCAGGCCCTTAACGCGTATCACCTCGTCCATAACGAGCCTCCAGTCTTCTTACCGCGTAGGCCAGGCCCAGCGTCATCACCCAGTACATCAGCGAAATCACGAGATACGGTTCCCAGTAGCGCGAATACGCGCCGGCCACCGTGCGTGCGGCGTAAGCGAGTTCGGCAAGGCCGATCGCCGAGATCAGGGACGAGTCCTTGAGCAGCGCGATGGCGTTGTTGCCGAGCGGCGGCAGCATGCGGCGGAAGGCTTGCGGCAGGATCACGTGGAACATCGTGCGCCGGTACGACATGCCGAGCGAACGCGCGGCCTCGGATTGACCGCGGTCGATCGACTGGATGCCGGCGCGGAAAATCTCGGAAATGTACGCACCGGCGTTGAGCGTCAGCGCGATCACGCCGGACAGGAAGGCACCGTAATTCTGCTTCAGGCTGCGCGCCAATTCACCCGAGATCAGCAGTCCGTCGGCCGGGTTGACGAAAAGCGGCAGCACGGCAAAATGGATCAACAGGATCTGGACGAAGAGCGGCGTGCCGCGAAAGAAGCTGACGTACACGGTGGACGGCCAGCGCAGCGCGTACGCGCACAACTGCCGGGCCGGAGAATGGCGCGCTTCGGCGAGCCGCGCCATGCCGACGGCAAGACCGAGCGCGGTGCCCTGCACGATGCAGATCACGGTCACCGTGACGGTCATTTGCAGGCCGCGCCAGAACAGCATTGCGTACTCGGCAATGATGTCGGCGCGGAACCATCCAAACCACAGAATCGGCTCCATCGTGAAAACGCCGCTCGGCGTTTATTGCGCGGGCAGGACGGGCGCCTCAGCCTGGAACCACTTCTTGTAAATTTGCGCGTAGCTGCCGTCGGCTTTGACCGCGGCCAGACCGGCGTTGAGTTTATCGAGCAGCGCCTTGTTGCCCTGTTTGACGACGATGCCGAAGTACTCCTTGGGGAAGTTCGCATCGGCGACGGTTTTCAGGCTCTTGTGCTCCTGGACACGGAAGGCGATAACGCCGTTGTCGCCGATTGCCGCATCGACGCCGCTGTTGACGAGCTCGGAAATAACCACCGGCGTGCTTTCGAAGCGGCGGATGTCGGGGCTCGTCTTGCCGAACTCGCGCGAGGCGATGTCGTCGCCGGTGCTGCCCGTGACGACGCCGACTTTCTTGCCGGCGAGGTCTTTCAAGTTCTTCACGGTGCTCGCCTGCTGGACGGCAATCAACTGACGCGCTTCGAAATAGGGGCTGGTGAAGTCATACGATTGCTTGCGCTTTTCGTTGATCGTCACGCCGGAAATAACGAGGTCCACGTCGCCGTTGTTGAGCGCGGCGAAGATGCCGGTCCATGGGGTATTGATGATTTTGATCTGCAGGCCGGCTTTCTGCGCGATGGCCTTGATCATGTCGACGTCGTAGCCGACGATTTCCTTGCTCGGCGTCTCGTAGGCAAACGGGCGGTAGGTGGCGCTCGAGCCGACGACCAATTCCTTGTTCTGCGCCTGCGCGCTGGAGAGCGCGAGCGCCAACAGGCCGAGTGAAACCATGGTTTTTTTCAGAAGGTTCATTGCGAGTGTCCGAGGTGAGTTGACGAAGAATGACAGATGGGCGCGATATTTTGCCCAAACGTCGCGGGTAATCATAGCGTTCATTTGCCACTTGTCGGCGCGCGAACGACGCGGCCGGGCGATGAATCAGTCGCCACCGCCGCTTTGGCTTTCGAGTCGCGCGACGCGCTCTTCGAGTGCCTTGAGCTTTTCGCGCGTACGCAGCAGAACCTGCGCCTGTATATCGAATTCCTCGCGCGTAACCAGGTCGAGCTTGGCGAAAAAGCTCGAAAGCAGCGCGCGTGCATTCTTCTCGATGTCGGCGGCCGGGCTTGCGGCGATTGCTGCGCTAAGACGCGCGCTGAGTTCGTCGAGCAGCTTGCGATCGATCATGGCGTAAGCCTTTCGTGAAGGGTTCTTCGAGCGCGCCAAGTTTATCACAGCGGCCCATGCCAACCGGGCACTGGCTTGGTGCGGGACGTTGTGCGGCTGCGCCAGTCCTGTGCGCCGGCGCTAAAAAGGGCGTCGGAAAATAATATAAGCCATTGGTTTAAATAGTTATTCTGTGATGGCATGGCTCATGCTCTGGTCAGACCGCAAATCTCACAATCGCTTATCAACTGATTCCGGAGTCATCATGAAAAAACTTCTTCTCGCCACCCTGCTCGCTTTCACGCTTGCCGCGCCGGCTTTAGCCCAGACGGCAGCCCCGGAAGCAGCGCCGGGTTCACCGCTGACCGCGAACGTGAGCCTCGTTTCGAGCTACCGCTTCCGCGGCATCGACCAAACCTTTGGCCGGCCGGCTTTGCAGGGCGGCGTCGATTACGCGCATGCCAGCGGGCTTTACGTCGGCAACTGGAACTCGAACGTCAGCTCGGGCGCCGGCTTTCCGGACGGCAAGCTGGAAATGGACTTTTACGGTGGCTACAAGGCGACGCTCGGTGACGTCGGGCTCGACGTCGGCGGCATCGTCTATTACTACCCGGGTTCGGAGGGCCGCACGCTGGGCACAAACGCCGACAGTGGCGCCGTTACCAACAAGGAAATCTACATCGGCGGGTCATGGAAATTCCTTTCGGCCAAGTATTCGTACAGCGTCGATGACTACTTCTCGCTGCGCGGCAACGGCGCCAACGACGGCAAGAGAACCAAGGGCACCGGCTACCTCGAAGCGAATGCCAGTTATGACCTCGGCGACGGCTGGGGAATCAACGGACACGTCGGCCGCCTCAACATGAAGAACGTAGCGAACGGCGACTATACCGACTGGAAGATCGGCGTCACCAAGGACGTCAGCGGCTGGGTCTTCGCCGCCGCGTACATCGACACCAACGCCAAGGGCAGTTGCAGCAGTGGCGGCTTCTATTGTTTTGCCAAGACCTGGGACGATGATCGTGGCGTCGCCGACCTGAGCAGCAGCACCAAGGACGCCGGTCGCGGCATCGCGGTCGTCTCGGTCAGCCGTAGCTTCTAAACATCAATCAGCGGGGCTTGGCCCCGCAGAACTGGAGCCATCATGAAAATGGTCACCGCAATCATCAAGCCGTTCAAGCTTGACGAAGTGCGTGAAGCCCTGTCCGCCATCGGCGTGCAAGGGATCACGGTTACCGAGGTCAAGGGTTTTGGCCGCCAGAAGGGCCATACCGAGCTCTACCGCGGCGCCGAATACGTCGTCGACTTTCTCCCCAAGGTGAAGATCGACGCGGCGATCAAGGACGACATTCTCGAGCAGGTCATCGAGGCCATCGAGAAATCGGCGGGTACCGGAAAAATTGGCGACGGCAAGATATTTGTCTTCGATCTCGAACAGGTCATCCGCATCCGCACCGGCGAAACCGGTGAGGACGCCCTCTGAGGAGCCCATCATGAAACGCCTTTTTGCCCTATTTACCGTCATTGCGGCACTCGCTATGGGCGCTGCGCTGAGTACGCCGGCCTGGGCGCAAAACGCCCCAGCCGCCGCACCGACCGCTAGCGCCCCGGCGACAGCCGCCGTCGCCGCGCCAGCGGCGGACGCCGCCGCGCCGGTCGCTGTGGCCAGCAAGGCCGATACCGCCTGGGTGATGGTCAGCGCGGCGCTCGTCATCCTGATGTCGATTCCCGGCCTGGCGCTGTTCTACGGCGGACTCGTGCGCTCGAAGAACATGCTCTCGGTGCTCATGCAGGTCTTCGTGACCTTCTCGCTGATCAGCGTGCTGTGGGTGATTTACGGGTACTCGGTGGCCTTTAGCGAGGGCGGCGCCTTTTTCGGCTCGCTGGGCAAACTGTTCCTCGCCGGCATCAGCGTCGATTCGCTCGGCGCGACCTTCAGCAAAGGGGTCAGTATCTCGGAACTGGCCTTCGTTATTTTCCAGGGCGCTTTCGCGGCGATCACCTGCGGCCTGATCGTCGGCGCCTTCGCCGAGCGCGCCAAGTTCGCCGCCGTCCTCGCCTTCATGATCCTGTGGTTCACCTTCTCCTATCTGCCGATAGCGCACATGGTCTGGTACTGGGCGGGTCCGGACGCGTATATCGACGCGGCGGCCGGCGAAGCGGCCGGCAAGAGCGCGGGCTTCCTCTTCCAGAAAGGCGCACTTGATTTTGCCGGCGGTACCGTGGTGCACATCAACGCCGCGGTCGCCGGCCTGATCGGTGCCTTCATGATCGGCAAGCGCGTCGGTTACGGCCGCGAATCGATGGCCCCGCACAGCGTGACCTTCACCATGATCGGCGCTTCGTTGCTGTGGTTTGGCTGGTTCGGTTTCAACGCCGGGTCGGCGCTCGAAGCGAACGGCGGCGCGGCGCTGGCGATGGTCAACACCTGGGTGGCGACAGCCTGCGCGACGATGTCCTGGATGCTCGTTGAATGGATGATCAAGGACAAGCCGTCGATGCTCGGCGCGGCTTCGGGTGCCGTCGCCGGTCTCGTGGCGATCACCCCGGCGGCTGGTTTTGTCGGCATCAAGGGCGCCCTGGTCATCGGCCTGCTCGCTGGCATCGTCTGCCTGTGGGGCGTCAATGGCTTAAAGCGCCTGCTCGGCGCCGACGACTCGCTCGACGTCTTCGGCGTGCATGGCGTTGGCGGCATCCTCGGCGCCATCCTCACCGGCGTCTTCGCCTCCCCGGCGCTCGGCGGCACCGGCGTTTATGACTACGTTGCCAACAAGGTCGGCGACTACGACATGGGCGCTCAAGTCATCGCCCAGTTGTGGGGCGTCGGAACGACGGTGGTCTGGTCGGCGGTCGTCTCGCTGATCGCCTACAAGCTGGTCGATGTGATCATCGGTCTGCGCGTCCCCGAAGAAGAAGAACGCGAGGGCCTCGACATCGCCTCGCACGGAGAAACGGCGTACCACGTGTAAAGCGTCATTGCGTAGCAGTTCCTCCCTTAGGGCGCCCTTGTGGCGCCCTTTTTTTGTTCTCGACCTACGCTGTGCCGTTGCTGCGCGGCGCGTTGCCGCGACCATGGACCGATCGCCGGCACTGGCTTATATTTTGGCAAGTCAAGCTCGACGAGCTCACGACAAGCCAACTGCCAAAGGACAATCCATGCTGACGCTCAAAGACCCCAGCCTTTTTCGCACGCAGTGCTATATCGACGGCGAGTGGCTCGCCGCCGACGACGGCCAGTCAATGGCCATCAGCAACCCGGCGACTGGCGTCGTCGTCGGCAGTGTTCCGCGCCTGGGCATCGCCGAGACGCGGCGGGCGATCGCTGCGGCGCACGCGGCCTGGCCGGGCTGGCGCGCACTGACCGCCGCCGAGCGTGGCCAGCGGCTGCGCCGCTGGCACGAACTGATGATGAGCCATCAGGACGACCTGGCGCTGATCATGACCAGCGAGCAGGGCAAGCCGCTGGCCGAAGCGCGTGGCGAAATCGCCTACGCCGCCGACTACCTTGCATGGTTCGCCGAAGAAGGCCGCCGCGCCTACGGCGAGATCATCCCGAGCAACGGCGCCGATCGGCGCATCCTCGTGACGCGCCAGCCGGTCGGCGTCTGCGCGGCGATCACCCCGTGGAACTTCCCGGCGGCGATGATCGCGCGCAAGGCCGGCGCGGCGCTCGCCGCTGGCTGCACGATGGTCGTCAAGCCGGCGAGCCAGACGCCGTTCTCGGCGCTCGCGCTCGCCGAGCTTGCGGCGCGCGCCGGCATTCCGCACGGCGTCTTCAACGTCATCACCGGTCCGGCGTCGGTGATCGGCGACGAAATCTGCGCCAGCCGACTGGTGCGCAAGCTGTCCTTCACCGGCTCGACCGAGACCGGCGCGCGCCTGATCGCGCAATGCGCGCCGACCGTCAAGAAGCTCTCGATGGAACTCGGCGGCAACGCGCCCTTCATTGTCTTTGCCGACGCCGACCTCGACGCCGCGGTGGTCGGCGCGATCGCCAGCAAGTTTCGCAACGCCGGGCAGACCTGCGTCTGCGCCAACCGCATCCTCGTTCAGGACGCCGTCTATGAGACCTTTGCCGCAAAGCTCGCCACGGCGGTCAGCGCATTGCGCGTCGGCAACGGCGTCGATCCTGGGGTCACGCAGGGGCCGCTGATCGACGCGGCGGCGCTGGCCAAGGTCGAGGAGTTGCTCGCCGACGCACTCGCCAAAGGCGCTCGCGTCGTCTGCGGCGGCGGCCGGCACGCGCTCGGCCGGACCTTTTTCGAGCCGACGATCCTGACCGGGGCGACGAGCGCGATGCGCCTTTCGCGCGAAGAAATTTTCGGGCCGGTGGCGCCGCTCTTTCGTTTTTCCGACGAAAACGAGGCGCTCCGCCTCGCCAACGACACCGAGTTCGGGCTGGCCTCGTACGTCTACGCGCGCGACGTCGGGTGTATTTTCCGCGTCGCCGAAGGACTCGAATACGGCATGGTCGGCGTCAATACGGGCGTAATTTCCACGGCCATCGCGCCGTTCGGCGGAATGAAATCGTCGGGCCTCGGCCGCGAAGGATCGCGCCACGGCCTCGACGATTATCTCGAAATCAAAACCGTCTGTCTCGCCGGGCTCGAACAATAGGGCGCGACACGCGTAACTCGCCCGCTTGACTTCCCCATTCGGGTTATGTAACGTTCCACGAAGTCGTGCAACGTTACACGGCACGACGGTGTCAAACCTCACGATGGCCATTTGAGGGAAGAGCTCAACGATGAACCGGATACTCAGCCTCGACAAGGACATCAGCATCCTTTGTCTTTCGGTCATGCTGCTGACCGTCATTGCGCAGGTCCTGATGCGCGAGCTCTTCAATTTCCCGCTCGTCGGCGCCGAGGAATTCGTCCGCTACCTGATGATCTGGATCGTCCTCTTCCCGCTCGCCTTTACCTTGCGCGAGGGCGGCCACATCGCCATGACCGAATTGCGCGACATGTTTCCGGCGCCGATCCGCAACGGTCTCAGCTATCTCACCGACATCGCCTCGATCGTCGTTTTTGGCATCGTGTCGTGGTCGTCGCTGACGGTGATCCTTGAAAACGCCAACAACACAACGGCCACCTTGCAGATCCCCTTCTGGATTTTTTTCCTTCCCAACTTCGTCGGCTTTGTGCTGCTGACGGTCGGCTATGTCCTGATTCTCGCGAAGAGAATCGTTCCGAAAAACTGCGCTGCCGGGGGCCAGGAATAAATCATGGGCTCGACGATTCTGATTATCTTTCTGGTTCTTTTTCTACTCGGCTTTCCGGTCGTCACGGCGATCCTGATACCGAGCATTTTTTATATCTTCATGAAGGAACTGCCGATCGACCTCGTCGCCCAGCGCATGCAGTACTCGCTCGACTCCTACACGCTGTGCGC
>JBBRXI010000059.1:0-10125 GCA_038248575.1 Burkholderiales bacterium
ATGACCGAGCGCGACCCAAAGGGCGCCCGCGAGTCGTTCGACGCATTCAGGGAACTTGTCACCCGCTATCCCGACAGCAAGTACGCGCCAGACGCCGTTTTGCGCATGAAGTATCTGGTTAATGCACTGGCCTCGCTTGAAGTCCACGTCGCCCGCTACTACATGAAACGCAATGCCTATGTTGCCGCGGTCAATCGCGCGCAGTACGCGGTCAGGAACTACCCGGATGCACCGGCGACCGAAGAAGCGCTGTTCATCATGGTCAAGGCCTACGACGAGATGGGAATGAACGACCTGCGTGACGACAGCGAACGCGTGATGCGTAAAAACTACCCGAATAGCGTCTATTACACCCGCGGCCTCGAGCGCAAAGAGCCGTGGTGGAAGCTGTGGTAGCCGGCGCCGGACGGCCGCCCACTCGCTAGTTCGATTGTTTGATCGCCAGGACGGCCTGATTGCGCAGCGTGCGCAGCAGCGATAATTCGTTCTCCGAGATGACAATTTCGCCGGCCTGGTCGCAATCGGCGTAGATCATCGCGACAGGATTCTTCTTGATGCACAGGGGGAAGATAACAAAGGTTCCGGCATTGACCCCCTTGCGGAACCAGTCCGGAATGCGTGCGGCGATTTTTGCATCGTTGGTATCGGTGATGAGGATATCGACGCCCTTCGACAACGCGGCATGAAAAATGTCGGGCGTAAACACCAGCGAAAATTTGAAACGACGCGCGACGTCGATCGCATCCGGACCAAAGCCGAAACGTCCCAGCATGGTATTACTGCCGGCGTCGCGCACGCAGAGGATGACGCGCTTGAAACCCTTGGCGCGGTACATCGTTTCGAGAATGATGCGCAGCAGGTCGTTGAGCTTGAAGTCTTCGACGAGCGTATTGCTGATGTCCTGGATACCGGCCATCAGGATGACTTCCGAATTGCCGACGGCCTCGTTTGCGTCGGCTTCGCCGTCGGCCAGCGGGCTGCCCGGCGCACCCGTCGGAACGAGGTCGGAGAGCACCGTCTCGGCGCTGCTCTCGGCTTCGGCGAGCGCCGATTCCGAGGCGCTATTGACCGGCTTGTCGGTCCACGCCTGAATGTTTTTGCCGAACGCCGACTGCTTTAAATTGATGCCGATCACCTTGGCAAACTGCGCGAGTTTGCTAAAGGCCTGATCGAGCGTCTCGCGCAAGCTTTGTTCGCTGAGCGCGACGTTTTCGCCAAAGCGTTCCTTGGCTTGGCGCAAAAACTTCTGCCGCTGCGTGGCATCGCCAGCCGAGACCATCAGGCACAGCTCGTTGGCAAAAGCGGAGAGGACGCGCATCCGCTCGTCGACCGTCGCCGCCTTGCGCACGCTGCCGGCTGGCAACTTGCGCATGCTGCCGACAATGAGGTTGGGGAAGCCCCAGGTGCGCGCAATGCCGACGCCCAGATCCTCGAACGAGATGCCGAGTACCTGGATCGCCGCCGCCTCCTCGGTGCACGGCTTCTGTTCGACGAGACGCTTGATCTTTTCGCTCTCGTCGGCGAAATAATATTGGCTCAACAAGCGCCCGAGATTGTGAAACATCGAGCAGATGAAGAGCTGTTCGATTTCGCGCGACGAGGTTTTTTCGCCGATCTCCCTGGCAAGAACGCCGGCCAGATAGGCGCGCAGAAATTCTTCCTTGAGGTGGCTGGCGTTGCCCTTGTTTTGCAGATGCTCGAAGATCGTTACGGTGATCGCCATATTGCGCACCGCGTCAAAACCAAGGACCAGCACGGCACGCGAAATGGTGCTGATATTGCCGCCGCCAGCCTGGCGATAATGCGCCGAGTTAACCAGGCGGAGAATCTTGTTGGTCAGCGAAAAATCCTTGAGGATCGAGTTCGACAGGTTGGCGATGCTCTCCTTGTCCGAGCCGGTAATCTTGTTGATCGTGCTGACCGAGTCAGAGAGCGCCGGAAAATCGGTTTTGTGCCGCATGCGGCGCAGGAGAAAGTCGATCGTGCTTTGCTTGGCCTCGGCACTGGCGACCGGCGCGGCGGGCTCGAGGTAACGATCGAGCGCCTCACCCATCTGTGCGACCGAAGCGAAGCGTTGTTCGGGTTGGCGTGCGATCGCCTTGTAGAGCAGGCTGAGCAACTCTTCGTCGAGTCCGCTGGCGAGCGGCGCGGGGACAACGATATCCTCGTTCGCGATGCGCGTCATGACCTCGTTCAGGCTCGCGCCGGTGACGGCGCGCTGGCCGGTCAGCAGTTCGTAGAAAACCAGGCCAGCCGAGAAGACGTCGGTCTGCGCGTCGCTGGTGCGCCGTTCGATGTACTCAGGTGCCATATACGCCGGCGTTCCCATCAGCGCTTCGCCGCCGCTGGCCCGCGCCGCGACGCGCGCGGCAATGCCAAAATCCATGACGCGCGGCGTACCGTCGTGGCCAATCAGAATGTTGGTCGGCTTAAGATCGCGATGGATGATTCCAGCCGCGTGCGCATGCGCTATCGCGTCGAGTACCGGACGCAGGATGGCGATCGCTTTGACCGTCGACAAGCCGCGATTGTGCTGCAGATAATCGCCGAGATTCTGGCCGGCAACGAACTCGAAGACGAGATAGATATCGCCCTGCTCCTCACCAGCCTCGAAGATCGGGACGATGTTCGGATGGCGCAATTGACTGACCATGCGCGCTTCGGACAGTAGTTGCAGGTTGTTGCGCGGATCGGCGCGCGTGAAGTGCAACGTCTTTATCGCGACTTCACGCTGCAGATGCGGGTCCCGGGCGAGATAAACGACACTCTGCGTCCCTCTGCCGAGTTCGCGGATGATCTCGAAACGTCCGATTTTCTTGTCCATAAGGCCCGTACGTGTTGTTTTCTATTGCTCCGGGAAGCGAGCTGCCGCGTTGATATAGACAAGACGCGGTGCGTTGCCGATGGTGCCACAAAGAAAGGCCTGTTGGAAAAACTCAGCGGCAACCGCGCGCGCCTCGCTTTCGCCGACCTGCAGCAGCACGAACCCCGGTTCGACGGGCGGGACGCCGTGATCGGGGACATTGCAGGCCGGCAGAAAAGGCCATTCGAGCGCCCGCAGGCGGTCGCCCAGACGGCGGTGCGCGCGTTGATTGGCCGCGTCGGAGACCATCGCGCCGGGGTTATAGGCGGTGATGAGCGCCCAGGAGGAAACGCTGCGCCGGCGCAGACAGGCGTCAAAGGCTTCATTGCTCACGCCGACGCGCAGTTCGTAGAGCGCTTCGCCCGCGTCAACGCGATACGCCGTGGCGCGAAACGCCGCATCGACGCCCGGCATACTCACCCCTCGTCGGACGCCGGATCGATCGCTTCAAGATCGCCGAGCCTCGCCTGCGCTTCGAGCGTCGGCAAGGACTCGACGTTCTGCAGCTTGCGCTCGATCTGGCGCGTGCGCACGCCGGCCGATTCGATGCTGCGCGTTGCCTGCTCGAGCTTTTTGCGCGTCGCCTCGAGCGCTTCGCCAAACTTTCCGAACTCGGTCTTGATCGCGCCGAGAACACCCCACACTTCCGAGGAGCGCTTCTCGATGGCGAGCGTGCGAAAGCCCATCTGCAGGCTGTTGAGCAGCGCCGCGAGCGTCGTCGGCCCGGCCATGCTGATGCGAAAATCGCGCTGCAGCCCGTCGGCAAGTCCCGGGCGGCGCAGCGCCTCGGCGTACAAGCCTTCGGTCGGCAGATAGAGGATGGCAAAATCGGTGGTATACGGCGGCTCGATGTATTTGTCGCGGATTTTCTTCGCTTCGTCGCGCAGCCGCATTTCGAGGGCCTTGGCGGCGAGCTCAACGGCGACCGGGTCGGCGCGTTCCTGGGCTTCAACGAGGCGCTGATAATCTTCGAGCGGAAACTTGGCGTCGATCGGCAGCCAGACCGGGCGCTTGTCGTCGCCGCCCATCTCGCGCCCGGGCAGGCGAATGGCGAACTCGACGCGCTCGCCGCCGGTGGACCGCGTCACGACGTTTTTCTCGTACTGCTCGGCGCTGAGCACCTGTTCGAGCAGCGCGGCAAGCTGCACCTCGCCCCAGGTGCCCCGCGTCTTGACGTTGGTCAGCACCTTCTTGAGGTCGCCGACGCCGGCGGCGAGCGTCTGCATTTCGCCCAGGCCCTTGTGCACCTGCTCAAGCCGTTCGCTGACCAGCTTGAACGACTCGCCGAGGCGCTGCTCAAGCGTCGCGTGCAGCTTCTCGTCGACGGTCTTGCGCATTTCCTCGAGTTTGGCCGCGTTATCGGCCTGCATGGCGCCAAGCTGCGCCTGCACCGCCAGGCGCAGTTGCTCGAAGCGCTGCTCGTTGCTCTGCGTAAGCCGCGTCAACTGCAGCGCGAACGATTCGAGTTGCTGCGCCTGGACGTTGCCAAGCTGGCCGACTTGCGCGGCGAGCGCAGCGGTCAGGCGGTCTAGCGACTGCGACTGTTCCTCGCGATTGCCGCGCGCCACGGTGTCGGCTTGCTGGCGTCCGCGCGCGAGTTCCTCGCGCAATTCGCGCTCGAGGCGTTCGAGCCCGGCTTCGAGCGAGCGAAAATAGGGCTCGAATGAATCGGGCCTCGGCGCCACCCGTCGCCATAACAAGACCTGCAACACGAGCATCGCCAGCGCGATCGCGGTCAGCGCGAGGAGGAGAAAGTCACCCATATTTTTGTCTTCGCATTACTTGAGCGAAAAATCAACGCGACTTGCGCTCTTCTTTTCGTCGCCGCCCGAGGGCGCCGCGGCCAGTTTGCTCGGCAGCAGGAAGACGCGCTCGCCGGGCACCTGGTGCGCCAGCAACCAATCGCGGACAACGCGCGCCCGGCGCTCAGCGAGCGCGCGCAGATCATCGTCGGCGATGACCGTGTTGGTCAGGATCAGTTTTTCCATCTCCGCGACGGGCAGCGACTTGACGAGTCCGATGACGCTGCGCGGCTTGGGAAATTTCTCGGCGCGATAGACGCGTTCGAGCAAAGCCGGATACTCTTCGACGCTCACTTCGACGGGCTCACGCGAACCCCGTTCGCTTGGTTCGCCACCGCTCTGCGCCTGATCCTCGCGCTTTTGCGCCCGCACCTTGCGCTCGATAGAGGCGTGCTTGGCGCCTTCGCGGTCGGCCTCGGGGTCGACGTGCGCCTCGATTTCGAGCCGCAGTCCGGGGCGGTCGACGAGCGCTCTGGAGAGCTTTTCGAGGCGTTCCTGCGCTTGCGGCTCAATCGTCGCCCGCCCGGGCGCGAAGTCGACCGACGAGAGTTCGCCGCCTTCACCGCCAAACAGCGAGCCAAGCAAGGCGAACGGCGAACTAACGGCCTTGACGAAAAGATTGCCGATCACGCGCCAGATGAGTCCGCCAATGCTGAACTGCGGATCGTCGAGCGAACCGGAGATCGGCAGGTTGATATCGATCTCGCCACGACGGTTCTTGAGCAAGGCGACCGCCAGCGTCACCGGCAGCTTGGTCGCATCGGGGCTATCAACCGCCTCGCCGAAAGTCAGCTGGTCGACAAAAACCCGGTTTTCCGCCTGCAGCAGGTTGTTCTCGAGTTTGTAGTTGACGAACAGCGAGAGCTTGCCTTTTTCGATCGCGTAACCGGCGTACTTGCCCGAATACGGCGAGAGCGAACTCATCTCGATACCTTTGACCTCGGCCTGCAGGTCGAGAAAGGGCTTGGTCGCAAAGGGATCGACGCGCGCGGTCAGGGTCAGCGGCGCGACGTTGTCGTAACTGCCGCGCAATTCGGCGTCGGCAATGCTCCCCGCGGCAGACGACAGCCCGCTGACGCGACCGCCGATCTGGCGCAGGCGGGCCGAATAGTTGGGCTTGACGAAGTTGTCGCTGAAGTTGACCGACCCCCCCTGCAAGGTGATCTTGCCGACGCTGATCGGCGGCAGCGGCGTGGCCGGCGACGCAACGGTGGCGACGGCCTGGCCGCCGGCGGACGGCGCTTCGGGTTTCTCGGGGACGGAGGCCGGTGGTACGGCAGGCGGCGACGTGTCGCCATGACGCACCATCTGCAAAAGATTGAGCTTACCGTCGGCGCTGATGATCGCGCGGGCGAAGAAATCGCTCAGCGCGATGTCGCCGATGGCCAGCGAATCCGGGTTCAGGCGAAGGTCCAGCGCGCCGAAGTGCAGCGATTTCCAGCGCAGAAAATCGGCGGCATTCACTTTATCGATCGCGGCAAAATCGCCGATCGTCGCCGTCCCGGAGAACGCACCGGCGAGCCCGGGCCCTCCGCTTGCGCTTGTCGCCGTGCCGGCCGCACGCTGACGGACTTGCAGATCGCCAGCAACGGTGAGCTGACCGCGCGTCACCTCGACGTTGAGTTGCTCGGCGAAATAGGCCTGCAGCGGCAAGAGTTCGACGCCTTTGAGATCGAGCCTGAGATCGGCTGTAAGTGGTGTGAGGTCGACCGTGCCGGCGACAGCCACCTTGCCCTTGCCGTTGATCTTGAAGCGTGTCGCCAGCGTCGTTTTGTGTCCGGGCTCGGTCGATACATTATCGAGATCGACCTTGAGTTCGCTGATCACCTGGGTTGCCGCCGGCGATACCGCCCGGTCTTCAAAACGCACGTTAAGGTTCTCGCCGCGGTACTTCTCGAGCGTGATCTTCCACGGCGCGGGCGCCTCCTGCCCGGCAACCGTTTCGACGGCGCGCAGCGTTGGCGGTCTGAGCATTTCGACGCCGCCGTCGGCTGCCCGACGGACAAGCATGCGCGTGCCGCGCACCGCGAGTTCGCCAATAACGAGTTCGTGGGTGGCGAGATTGACGCGGCCGCCTTTGATCGCGAACGCGTCGACCTTGAGCCACTCCTGTGCATTGGCGCGCCAGGAGACGTCGAAATCGGCGGCGCTCGCGCCCTTGCTGTCGAGGTTGCGTAAGACCAACGCGAAGTCCTCGACGCTCGCCTCGACCGCTTTGCCGTGCGAACCGTCGAACCAGCGCATGACGCCGCCATTGACTTGCGCTGTGCCGATCGCCCATTCGATCGGCGGTGCGGCCGGCGTGACGTTCGCCGTATTCTTTGTACTCGCCGGTTTTTCTGTCTGGCCATCAGCACTTGCTTGGGCGAGTAATTCCTGCCAGTTGAGAGCACCCTGCGCGTCGACGCGAACATGCAGCTCGGGCGAATCGAGCGCGATGCGCTCGACGACGACACGGCGCTGCAGCAGATCGGCCGAGGCGAGCACGACGTCAAGGCGTTTAAGCGAGAGCAGAGGAGAACCAGAGGCCTCATTGACGACTATACCGGTCACTACCGCGTTGCCCGATAAGGCAAGAGCGGACGGCGCCTTCTGGTCCTCGCGCAAGACAAATTTCAGGTCGCCGTCGAAGGCGCCGGAAATGATTTTTATCGGCAGCCGGAGCGGTAGATAGTCCTGGTACTTCGCGAGTTGCAGATCGTCGACATGGATCAGCAGTTCGCTCTCGCGCGAATCGGCGAAGGGTTTGCTGCGCCCCTCGATGGCCAGCGGCGCGCCATTGACACGCGCCGAAAACGCCGGCTCGACGAAGCTTTCTCCTGCTTGCCCAACATTCGAGACGAAAGGCAGGCGCAGATTGATATCGCTGATGGCGTGCTTCTTGGCCAACGGCTGGTCGTCGAATTCGATCGCACCACCGCTCAGCGCGATGTTGTTGAGCGAGAAACGCGGCGCCGGATCATTGCTTGCCGGCTTGGCGATGAATTCGTCGATGAGGTCGGAGACGTTATAACGCTGATCCGGCAAGCGGACGATGCGGATCTTCGGGTTCTCCAGGCGGATCTCGGAGAACACCGGAGCGGCGTGGATGAACGAAGACGATTCAAGGTTGGCGTAGAGCCGATCAAAGCTCGCAAAAACAGCGCCTCCGGCGCGCTCTTCGATGCTCAGCCCGTCGATCGTGAGTGACAGGGCGAAGGGGTTGATGCGTACGCTGGCGATGGCGACCGGTCGGTGAAACGACTTGGCGAGTTGCTCTGCGAGCAGCGATTTGACGAGCGGCGGCAGAGCGAAAACCCCCACCACCGCGATGAACACGACAGCCACGACAATACGCAACGCGTATTTTTTTATGCGCGGAAGATGCTTTAGAACACGCGCCTGGGCTTTGTCGATCATGGGTTCCGGCCGGATTTTATTGAAGCGAACAATCTATCACGAACGTGCCATTAAAACGACGCCGCCAACATCCGTGGACCGTGCCGTGCCGGCTTCGTGTGACCCGCCCTGCGCTCGTGGTGCAAATGGCCAGACGCGCTGAACGCTTTGCCGTCGTCCGCCGTTCAGAAGCCGTTTTTCCACTCGCGCAAAACGGTGAACACGGCGAGCGGATCGCGCGCCTGCGTCGACCGACGCCGCGCCGACGCGATCACTTCCGGCGCGCTGCAGCGCAGGAATGGATTCGTCGCCTTCTCGAGGGCGATCGTCGACGGCACGGTCGCCAAGCCGCTGGCGCGCTGCACCGCGACTGCTTCTGCGCGCGCGCGCAGCTCGCCGTTGCCGGGTTCGGCGGCGAGCGCGAAGCGCAAGTTAGCCTCGGTGTACTCATGCGCGCAGTAGACGGCGGTTTCCTCGGGCAAGGCGGCGAGCGCGCACAAGGACGCATACATTTGTGCCGGCGAGCCCTCGAACACACGCCCACAACCGCCGGCAAAGAGGGTATCGCCACAAAACAACAGCCCGGCACCGTAATAAGCGAGGTGGCCAAGTGTGTGCCCGGGAACGGGGATGACGCGAAACGCCGTGGCGAGCGCACCGAGGCTGATCGTCTCTCCGCCGCGTAAAGGCCGGGTCAGTGCTGTGATAGACTCGGACGCCGGGCCAAAGACCTCGGCCGGATGCTCTGCTACCAGAGCAGCCACGCCGCCCTGGTGATCGGCATGGTGGTGCGTTATCAAGATTGACGACAGTGTCAGACGCTCGCGCGCGAGCACGTCGAGAACCGGGCCGGCATCGCCCGGATCGACGACAACGGCTGCCGCGCCCTTGCTTAACAGCCAGATGTAGTTATCCTTGAATGCCGGAATCCTGATGACGTCTATCATTGCGGTAATCCATCAAAAAAGCGATTAAAAAGGCTTGGACGATTGTGGAAGAACTGCGGAAAATGTCAATTCCGGGAATCGACGACTGGCTCGACACCGCCCAGGGCCGTTACATCGTCAACTGGGAGCAGAGCAAGGTCGACACGCTGATCGCCGACCGCTTCGGCTACAACGCGCTGCAGCTCGGCTTGCCGCAACGCAATCTGCTCGCCGGTAACCGCATTCCGCTGCGCCAGATCGTCGGCGACTCGGGACCGGTCGATGTGCTCTGCGACTTGCGCGAATTGCCTTTCGCGGCCGGCAGCATCGACCTCGTGGTGATGCCGCATGTGCTTGAATTTTACGAAGATCCGCACCAGATCCTACGCGAAGTTGAACGCGTCCTCATTCCCGAAGGACAACTCATCATTATCGGTTTCAACCCCTTGTCGCTGTGGGGCTTGCGCCGGCGTCTGCCGAACCGGCGGCAGAATTTTCCGGCGAGCGGAGATTACATCTCGGTTCTGCGCCTGAAGGACTGGCTGCAACTTTTGAGCTTCGACGTAGACCGGGGAATCTTCGGCTGCTACGTGCCGCCGTGCGCACACGAGCACTGGCTTAAACGCTTGCATTTCATGGAAGCGGCCGGCGACCGCTGGTGGAGTTTTGCCGGCGGCGTTTATCTGCTGCGCGCGGTCAAGCGCGTGCGCGGCATGCGCCTCATCGTGCCGCGCTGGAAACAGCAGCGACTGCCGACCAAGGCGCTGAGCGCAATCACTCAAAAGGAAAGCGAAGATCGTGGTCAATGAAGCCAGCATCGATATTTACGCCGACGGCGGCTGTCGCGGCAACCCCGGCCCGGGCGGCTGGGGCGTCCTCATGCAGGCCGGCGGCGTCGAAAAGGAACTGTGCGGCGGCGAAGCGCTGACGACCAACAACCGCATGGAACTGACCGCCGTGATTCGCGCGCTCGAAGCGCTCAAGCGCCCGAGCACGGCGCAGGTGCACACCGATTCACAATACGTGCAAAAAGGCATCAAGGAATGGATCCACAACTGGAAGCGCAATGGCTGGCGTACCGCCGACAAGAATCCGGTCAAGAACGTTGACCTGTGGCAGGCGCTTGACGCGCTCGCCCAGCAGCACGAAATCAAAT
>JBBRXI010000060.1:0-10106 GCA_038248575.1 Burkholderiales bacterium
CGCGCACGCCGCCGACCTCGGCAAGGGCCATCCGGGCGCCCAGATTCGCGACAACGCGCTCTCCAAAGCGCGTTTTGAATTTCGCTGGGACGACCAATTCAATCTCGGTCTCGACCCCGACAAGGCGCGCGAATTTCACGATGAAACGCTGCCCAAGGATTCGGCCAAGGTGGCGCACTTCTGCTCGATGTGCGGCCCGCACTTCTGTTCGATGAAGATCACCCAGGACGTGCGCGATTTTGCGGCTGCGCAGGGCATCGGCGAAGACGAAGCACTCGCCAAAGTTGCGAGTGCCGGCATGGAAACCAAAGCCGTGGAGTTCGTGAAAACCGGCGCCGAGGTTTACCGGCGCATCTGAAAAGGGACGGACGGACAGCGCGACGACGCAGCGGCTACGCGGCTTGAATGACTGCAAGGGGTGCGAAATAAAGGCTAGCAGAGGCGTCATGTCGCTTCATAACTTCCTCACGAGGCTGATCCTGCTGTGCATCGCGCCCCTCGTCATCCTCGCCGTCTATCTGACCTTCGCTCAGGTGCAGACGTTGCGCGCCGACCGCGACCTCGAAGCGACACAGCGCGGGCGCAACCTCGCCACGGCGATCGATCAGTACATCGGCGCCCGCGTCGGCGCGCTGCAGATGCTCGCCGCCTCGCCGCTGGCCGGCGACGCACGGCGGCAGAAGGAATTTCGCCAGGAAGCACAGGCCTTTCTCCATAATTTCGGCAGTCACATCGTGGTCATCGATCGCCAGCAGAACACTCTACTGACGACGCGCCCGGGCAAGGCCGGACAAGAGCCGGCGCTGCCGCCGGCTGTCGGCGCAGCGGCGCTCGCGGTGATCGACCGCGCAGCGCCAACAGTCAGCAATGTTTATGTCGATTCGAGCAGCGGCGAAACGATGGTCGCCATCGCCGTGCCCGGCCTGCGCGACGGGCAAGCTGAATACCTCGTCGCCACGGCGTTGCCGACGCGCCAGTTCGAGCAGCAGATGGAACAGGTCGCATTGCCCCCGGGCTGGTCACTCGCCGTGCTCGATGGCAACGGTACGACGATCGTCAGAACGTCGACAGGCGCGGCGCAGCCGTCCGCAGTCGATGCCTCGGGGCGTTTCATCGTCAACGCGGCGCTGGCGCCGTGGTCGGTGGTCCTTGAAATTCCACGCACCATCTACCGCGAACCCTTGATCAATGCGGCGACGGTACTCGCCATCGCGTTGACCGGCGCGACGCTGATCAGCGTCCTCGGCGGCATGCTCGCCAGCCGTCAACTGTCCCGTTCGGTGAGCTCGCTGACCGCGCCGCCGGGCACAGCGCCGGCTCCGCGTATCGTCGAAATCTCTGAAATTGCCGCGGCGAAGCGACTGCTGGATGAATCGGCGCTTCACCGGGACGCCGCCGAGGCCGAGATCCGCACGCTTAACGTCAGCCTTGAACAGCGCGTCGCACAGCGCACCGCTGAACTGCTGGCGACCAACCGCGAACTGGACGCCTTTGCCTACGCCGTATCGCACGACCTGCGCGCACCGCTGCGCGGAATGAACGGATTTTCGCAAGCGCTGCTCGAAGACTACGGCGACCGGCTCGACGGCGAGGCAAAGCTGTATCTCGAGCAGATCGGCAGCGCGAGCCGGAAGATGGGGCAGCTCATCGACGGCCTTCTCGCGCTCTCGCGCAGCACGCGTGGAGAACTGCAGCGCGATGCCATCGACCTCTCGGCGATGGCCCGGCGCATCACCGCCGACCTGGCCAGCGCCGACCCCGCTCGCGAGGTCGCCGTCGATATCGAGCCGGGGCTTGTGGTCGAAGGCGACGCGCCGATGATCGAAGTGGTGATGACCAACCTGCTTGGCAATGCTTTCAAGTACACCGGTCGCAGCGCGGCGCCGGCGGTCCGTGTTTATGCCGGCGAGGGCGGCGGGGGCGGCCAGCGCGGCATCTGCGTCGCCGACAACGGTGCCGGCTTTGACATGGCCTACGCGGCCCAGCTGTTCGAGCCCTTCCGCCGTCTGCACCGCCAGGAGGAGTTCCCCGGCATCGGCATCGGACTGGCCACGGCCCAGCGCATCATTCGCCGTCACGGCGGCGAACTTTCTGCCGTGTCAGCGCCAAACGCCGGCGCCACCTTCTGCTTTTCCATTCCTGCCGCAAGCCGCTCACCAGAGAATCATCATGCATAAAAAAAATATTCTGCTCGTCGAAGACAATCCGCAGGACGAACTGTTAGTTTTGCGCGTGCTGAGAAAAAGTCATCTGGCGAACGTCATCGACGTCGTACGCGACGGCCAGCAGGCGCTCGACTACCTGTTCGCCAGCGGCGAGTTCGCCGGCCGCTCGGCGAGCAATTTGCCCGCCATCGTCCTGCTCGACATCAGCCTGCCCCGGCTAAGCGGTCTCGAGGTCCTCGAACGCTTGCGCAGCGACCGGCGCACGCGGCTCTTGCCGGTCGTCGTGCTGACCTCGTCCGACGAAGAACGCGACCGCGTGAAGAGCTATGAGAACGGTGCCAACAGTTTCGTGCGCAAGCCGCTCGACTTCGTCGAGTTCGCCGAGACGGTCAGTCGCCTCGGCGTTTACTGGCTGGCGACGAACGAAGCCCCCTGACGCCAAGCGATGATGAACTTCCTCCATATCGAGGACGAGCCCGCCGATTCCCAGTTGCTCGTCCGCCATTTGCGGCGCCATGACATGCCGGCCGATGTCCGGCGCGTCGACAGCCGCGACGCGCTCGCGGCGGCGCTTGACGAAGCGCACTGGGATGCGGTGCTCGCCGACTACAACGTCCCCGGACTGCCGTTTCGCGAAACGCTCGCCCTCGTCTTGGCACGGCTGCCGGATTGCCCGATCATCCTCGTCTCCGGCTCGATCGGTGAAGAAGCGGCCGTTGAACTGCTCAAGGAAGGCGTCTGGGATTTCGTTCTCAAGGACAATCTTCTGCGCCTATGTCCGGCGATCGAACGTGGCCTGCGCGACAGCCTGCAGCGCAAGAACCGGCGCCAGGACGAGGAGCGGCTGCGCCAGGCGGCGACGGTGTTCGAGAGCACCCAGGACGGCGTCATGATCACCGACCTCGCCGGCCGCATGCTGGCGGTCAATAAGGCGTTTACCGAAATTACCGGTTATCGCGAGGACGAAGTGCTCGGCAAAAAAGCCCGGCTCAATCGCTCGCGGCGGCACGATAGCAAGTTCTACACGGCCTTGTGGTCGGTCCTGCTGAGCCGTGGGCAATGGCAGGGCGAGCTCTGGAATCGCGGCAAGGACGGCAGGGAATACCCGGCCTGGCTGACCATATCGACGGTGCGCGACGACACGGGTCAGCCGTCGCACTACGTTGGCGTCTTCAGCGACATCAGCGCGCTCAAACGCAGCGAGGAACAGCTTGCGCACCTCGCGCATTACGACCCGTTGACCGAGCTGCCCAATCGCCTGCTGCTGCAATCGCGGCTCGAGCAGGCGACGAGTCGGGCGGCGCGCTACGGCAAGCGCGCCGCCGTGCTGTTCATCGATCTCGACCGTTTCAAGACGATCAACAGCAATTTCGGCCACGCCGCCGGCGACCAGTTGCTCGTCGACGTAGCCCATCGGCTGCGCCAGCGGGTACGCGACGAGGATTTCCTCGGCCGCTTCGGCGCCGACGACTTCCTGCTCGTACTCGAGCCGATCGACGAGCCCGACGAAGCGGCACTCGTCGCGCGCAATATCGTCGCCGCTCTCGAAGCACCGTTTCGCCTCGCAGGTGATAGCGAGGTCTACGTTGGCGCGAGTATCGGCATCAGCGTTTTTCCCGATGACGGAAGCAACTCCACCGATCTGCAGCGGGCGGCCGACACCGCGATGCACCAAGCCAAGGACGCGGGACGCAACCGCTTCTGCTTCTACACCGCCGACATGAACGTCAATGCGATGGCCCAGTTCGACCTCGAGACGGCCTTGCGGCGGGCGCTCGAACGTGACGAGTTGCTGCTCTATTTCCAGCCCAAGCTCGACCTGCGTAGCGGCCGCATCGTCGGCGCCGAAGCCCTGATCCGCTGGCAAAAGGACGACGGCGAACCGCTTCTCGCCGGCGATTTCATACCGCTCGCCGAGAAGTCCGACCTGATCGGTGCAATCGGCGCCTGGGCAATCGACGCCGCCTGCCTGCAGCTACGCCAGTGGCGCGACGCCGGGTGGCCCGACCTGCGCCTTTCAGTCAACGTTTCGGGCCGGCAGTTCGCCGCCAGCGATCTGCCTTCGACGGTCGGCAAGGCGCTGGCGCGCCACGCGATCCCCGCCTCCCGCCTTGAGCTCGAAGTCACCGAAAGCATGCTCATGGACGACCCGGAGCAGACCATCTCCATCCTCATGGCACTCAAGCGTACCGGCGTCAAGCTTTCGCTCGACGACTTCGGCACCGGCTATTCGAGCTTCGCCTATCTGAGCCGCTTTCCGATCGATACACTGAAGATCGACCAGTCCTTCGTGCGCAATATCGTCAGCGAACCGGACGCGGCGATGATTGCGGTATCGATCATCGACCTCGCGCATCGAATGAACCTCAAGGTCGTCGCCGAAGGCGTCGAAACGCCGGCCCAGCTCGGCTACCTGCGCATGCGCAATTGCGACGAAATACAGGGTTATGTCTTTGCCGGACCGTTGTCCGCGGAATCGTTCGCCGCCGTGTTGCGCGAGGGTCAGACCCTGCCGATGACGACATCATCGGAGGAGCGGGAATTGGCTGAGCGGCGTAGCACGAGCCCCGTGTCCGCGCCAAGTGCCAGCCGGCACCGGACGATCCTGCTCGTCGACGACGACCGCGACGTCCTCGAGGCGCTGTCGATGCTGCTTGAAGGGGAGGGCTACCGCATCCTGACCGCCGGCAGCGGTGCCGCCGGACTCGAGTTGCTGGCCCAAGAAGCAGTTGATGTCATCGTCTCTGACCAGCGCATGCCGGGCATGAGCGGCACCGAGTTCCTGACCCGGGTCAAGACGATACACCCGCAGACTGCGCGGATACTCGTATCGGGATTCAGCGAACTGGAATCGATCGCCGACGCGATCAATGACGGCGCCATCTACAAGTTTCTGACCAAGCCGGTCAGCGCCCCGCTCTTGCGCGCCAACATCGATGAGGCTTTCCGCCACAAGGAGCTTGCCGATGACAATCGCTGGCTGCGTTCGCACCTGCAGGCGACGAGCCGGGAACTGGCGCAAGCCAATGGCCGCTTACGGCAGATACTGAGCAAACGGGACCACGGCCGGGCCGGCACGCATGACACTGGCGAACAGCAGGCCGGGGAACGACCGAGCGGAGCAAATGGGGATTAACCGAGCACCGAAAGCCGCGTAGGGCACCATGCGCCGCCGCGCGCCGGCGGCAGTTGCCGCCAGCCGGTCGCCTGGCTCAGGAGGCGTCCTGAACGAAGATGGTCATTCCGACGGCGTGAATGCTGGCATATTTCGCCTCGTTGCGGGCGACCCATTTATCGACGCCGTCCAGGGTCAAATTCTTGGCGAGAACTTGTCCGGTCCGCTTGCAAATTACAGAATACATTATGGGCGATCCTTTCATATGCTGGTGAAGGAAGGCGCTCAGGATAGAAACAACACGCGCGCATGTCTGTTGGGATTATTGAGTGCTTGCGTAACAAAATGTACGGAGACCCGCAAACGCACCGCAGCAGGCTGATTAGCGCCGGCGGCCCGCCAGCCGCATGTAGAGATAACCGCCGGCGAGTCCACCGAGGTGCGCGAAGTGGGCGACGCCCTGCTGGGTTCCGCTGACGCCGAGGACCAGTTCGAGCACGCCATAGACCGCGACGAATACCGGCGCGCGCATCGGAATCGGCGGGAACAGCGGCGTGACGACGCGGTTGGGAAAGACCATCGCGAACGCGACGAGCAGGCCGAAGACCGCGCCCGAGGCGCCGACCGTCGGATACTGCGCTCCACCAAGGTGGGCGACGACGAGTTGGACGACCGCCGCAGCGAACGCGCAGACGAGATAGAACTTGAGGAAGCGTCGCCCGCCCCAGACGCGTTCGAGGTCGCCGCCGAACATGTAGACGCCGAACATATTGAACAGCAGGTGCGAGAGGCTGCCATGCACAAACGCGTAGCTCAGCACTTGCCAGGGGATGAAATTGGCGCCCGGCGGCCACAGCGCGAGCAGGTAGGTGAACGAACCGCCGAACATCCCCGCGGCGAAAAATACCACCACGTTGGTGACGATCAGCGCCTGCGTGACCGGAGGCAAAGCGTACATGGGACGACCCTTCTGCCAGTTGTCAAAAGCCTGCCGCGCAAGCCCGAAGGGTGGAAAAGACCGGCCGTGCAAAGTTCAATGTTTCGGACGCCGCCCGGCCCGTGGACGATTCAGCGCGGCAGCGAATCGCCCCAGGCGTTTCTGAGCAGCCGGCGTCCCACGGCATGGATGCGTCCTTCGAGGCAGGCTGCGCACTGGGTGGCGTTGTCGTTCACGCCGGGCTTGTCGTCGTAGAGCGCGTATTGACGGCGCACGCGCGGCGGCGTCGCTTGCGGCATGATGACGTTGGCACCAAAGCGCAGGCCTTGTTCGCGGCCGTCGGGAGCGAGGGTCTGCAGCGCGGTCGTCGCGGCGATGTTGATGCCGGGCAACAACAGACGCGTCGCAGCGATCATGCGCAACGCAAGTTGCATGCGCGTCGCCGGGTCGGGCAGCGGGCCGGCGAGCGGCGCCTGCGCGTGCGCGATGTACGGACCCATGCCGATCATGTCGGCGCCGACATCGCGGAAAAACAGCAGGTCGTCGGCCAGATCGTCGAGGCTCTGGCCGGGCAAACCGATCATCACGCCGGTGCCGACGCGGTAGCCGATCGCCTTCAGCGTTTTAAGGCAATCGAGCCGCGACGCGTAACGCTGTTTGGCCGGATGCAGCGCGGCGAAGAGGCGCGGCGACGAGGTTTCCATGCGCAGCAGATAACGGTGGGCGCCGGCGGCAAACCATGCGGCGTAGGTCTCGGCCGATTGCTCGCCGACGCACAGCGTGATGCCGACACCCTGCGGCAGGACGGGTGAGCGGGTCTGCTCGCGGATCGCGCGCACCGCGTCGGCGATGAAACGGACAAAGCGCGCGTCGCGTCGCTCGCCCGACTGGAGGACGATCGAGCCATAGCCGACCTCGCCGCACCAGCGCGCGGCGCTGACGATCTCGTCGATGCCGAGCGTGTAACGCACGAGCGCCCGGTTGCTGCGCCGAATTCCGCAGTAATGGCAGTCGGCCGTGCACCGGTTGGAAAGTTCGATGAGCCCGCGCAGGCGCACCGTATCGCCGCAGTGTTCGAGCAGCGTCCGCTCGGCAGCCTGGCGGACGACCTCGATCTCGTCCGCCGCCTGCGTGGCGAGAATGTGCAGCAGCGTCGGCCGGTCGGGGATGCCGCGCGCCAGTCGCGCGGCGAGCGCTTGCGCGGCCACGCCCGGCGGCATGGCAGCCGGCACCGGCGCCATTGCCATTGCGCTGCGAATGGTTACGATGGGCACGGTCGGGCGGCTCATGCGGCCTGCCCGGCGAGTCCGCGGCGGTACGCGTCGAGTGCGGCGGGGAAGCATTCGAGCGCGCGTTCGATGACGCCTTGCGCCATCGAAATGGCCATCCCGTAGTTGGTCATCGGCACGCCCTGGCGCGCGGCGCGGTACTGGCGCACGAGGATCTGCTTGCGCGTCACCGTGCAGCCGCCACACTGGACAATGAGTGCGTACGGCGAGAGGTCCTCCGGGAAGTCGCGGCCGGCGCGAACTTCAACGTCGAGGTGGCCGCCGGCGTACTGGCGCAACCAGCGCGGGATCTTGACGCGGCCGATGTCGTCGGCGAGCGCATGGTGGGCGCAGGCTTCGGCGATCAGCACGCGCTCGCCGGGCTTTAAGCGCGCGATCGCGCCGGCGCCGGCGGCGAGACCGATCATGTCGCCCTTGAAACGCGCCATGAGAATCGAGAACGTTGTCATGCTGATAGCGGGTGGCGTATCGGCAGCGACCTTGAGGACAACCTGCGAGTCGCAAATGACGAGTTTCGGCGGACCGTCGAGGCGCGCCAGCGCGCGCGCGAGTTCGCCCTCCTTGACCATCAGACTGACCGCGTCGCTGTCAAGAATGTCGCGCAAGGTCTGCACCTGCGGCAGGATCAGCCGGCCCTTGGGCGCGCCCAGGTCGATCGGCACGACGAGGACGACAAGATCGCCCGGACTGATCAGGTCACCGATGAGGCGCGGCTCCTCGATGCAGGCTTCCGGCGCCTGGCGGAAAAGCGCTTCCTTGACGCGCTCGATGCCTCGCCCTTGCGCCGCGCAAATGACAACGTGTTCGACCGCTTCGGCGTCGAGCCGGGCGATCGCTTCGGGCGACGGCGTTACGCGATCGCTCTTGTTGAAGACGACGACGAGCGGCGTGTCGGTGCCGCGCAGCGCGTCGATCAGTTCGCCTTCGAACGAGCCGATCCCTTCGCTGCCGACGACGACGAGGCCGACGTCAACCCGCTCGAGAACTTCGCGGGTTTTCTGCACGCGCAGCTGGCCGAGCGGGCCGACGTCGTCGAAACCGGCGGTGTCGATGAAGACCACCGGTCCGAGCGGCGCGAGTTCGACGGTCTTCTCGACCGGGTCGGTCGTCGTTCCCGGTTCTTCGCAGACGATCGATATTTCTTGCCTGACGAGCGCGTTCATCAGCGTCGATTTGCCGCTGTTGCGGCGTCCGAAGATGCCGATGTGCAGGCGCAGGCCTTTCGGCGTTTCGAGCATGGTCAATCCTTGAGAATCGTGCCGCGTGGCATCAGCAATAGATGTCGCGTTTGCCCGAGCGGATTTTTCCGAGCATGCGCTCGGACCGCCGCCGTGCTTTGTCGCCCATGCCGCAGAGCTCGCGTTCGATCGCCTGTTCGCCGGCACAGCGGGCGCCGTCGGTGGCATAGTCGATCAGATACTCCTGGAAAGTCGTCACCGCGTTCGGGTCGCATTTCTGCTTGATCAAACCCGGCTTGGCAAGATCCATGAAATCCTTTCCGGTTCGCCCAAGGCGGTAGCACGCGGTACAGAACGAGGGGATGAAACTCATGCGCGCCAGTTCTTCGACAACCGCTGCGAGCGAGCGCTGGTCGCCGAGCTGGAACTGCCCGGCGGCCTGTTCTTCGTCGTGCCGGTGTTCGCTGTAGCCGCCCGGATTGGTCCGGCTGCCGGCGGAGATTTGCGAGACGCCGAGCGCATAGCATTCGCGCCGGATGCTCGCCGATTCGCGCGTCGACAGGATGAGACCGGTATAGGGAACGGCGAGGCGCAGGATGGCGATCAGCTTCTTGAAGTCGCCGTCGGAAACTGGCGCCGGCGGGGCAAGCGACAGTGGCGACGCGTCAGCCGGTTCGATGCGCGGGACGCTGATCGTGTGGCAGCCGACAGCGAAGCGCTCTTCGAGATGCGCGATGTGCTGCATCAAGCTCAGGACTTCGAAGCGCCAGTCGTGCAGGCCGAAGAGAACGCCCATGCCGACGTCGTCGATACCGGCCTGCATGGCGCGATCGAGTCCCGTGACGCGCCAGTCGAAGTCGCGCTTCTGGCCGGCGAGATGTACCGCGGCGTAGGTCGGGCGGTGGTAGGTTTCCTGGAAAAGCTGGTAGGTGCCGATGCCGGCGTCCTTGAGGCGCGAGAACTCGGCAATCCCGAGCGGCGCGAGGTTCACGTTGAGACGGCGGATGTTGCCCGTCGTGTCGGTGACCTCATAAACCGCGGCGATGGCATCGAGGATGTAGTCGAAGCCGCCGCGCGAAGCCGGGTAGCCCTCGCCGGCGACGAGCAGCAGTCGCTTGTGTCCCTGGCGAACGAGCTCGGCGGTGTCGCGGGCGATCGCCGCCCGGTCGAGCGCCGTCCGCGGCAAAGCCTTGTTCGACGCGCGGAACGCACAGTAGCTGCACTCATTGGCGCAGACGTTGGAAATGTAGAGCGGCGCAAAAAGCACCATGCGCCGCCCGTAGATCGTCTCCTTCGCCTGGCGGTTCGGCTTCTTCGGGAACCTCGCCGCCGCCTATTTCATCACGCAGGACGAACTCCTGGTCGCCGGGATCATCTACCTGTTCTTCAGCGCGCTCGACCTCGTCGATGGCGCCGTCGCCC